>NZ_JBLKRU010000010.1:0-223147 GCF_047608185.1 Caballeronia eucalypticola | reverse complement strand
ATTTCTGATATGACTTTCCGTGTCAAGCGTCGATGTTCAGATTTTTATTTCACTCATATTCGAGTGGGCGCTGCAATTTCCTGAGGGCGGCGTAGCAGTAAAACTCGACGGTGAATCAGGCTGATATTCGCGGGTTGGTTACCGCATTACAGAGATCCGTTTCGTGAGTCTGCCGCTAGCTTTGTGCGCAAGTCGGAATGAACCGTTGCCAAGAAATGACGCGGATAACTCGAATACCGGGCTACGCCGCCTTCAGGAAACTACCGTTTCATTGCGAACTGCTTTTTTGCTGCCTTCACCTGCCTTACTCCGAGCGCGGGCTCGCCTGCGCCATGCCCAACCGGCCGATGTCCCAGATGAAGCCCGCCAGTTCGCGAGCCACCGCGACGATGGCCACATTGGTGCTTTTGCCGCGCGCCACCAGCTTTCGATAGCGCCGGCACAGGCGCACCTGCGCGTCCCACGCCCGATCGACGATAACCTTTGGCAAGCCCTCATGACGACGCTGGATCTCGGGGCTCACTTTGGCCGTATGCCGATAACTCCAGGCCGCCTCGATGAGCAGTTTGCGGGCAAAGGAATTGCCGGTCTTCGTGATACCGCCTTGGCGCCGTTTGCCTCCCGAGGAATACTCCGAGGGCGTCACGCCAAGCCAGGCCATCAACTGTCGGGGGTGCGCAAAGCGACTCAAATCGCCTAACTCCGAGAGCAAGCCCACGGCAGCGGTGAACTGGATACCGCGCATCGATTGCAGAGCAAGCACGGCGGGATAAAAGCCCCAGCGTGGCACGGCATCGCGCATGGCCGATTCCAGACGCTGGCATTGTGCAAACCGATCCTCGATGGCGCGGCGTAACTCGTTAAACGCGAAATCCTGCCACTCGTTGCCAAACGAGAATTTGCTTAACCAGTTGCGGTGCGCCGGTCCCCAATTGGCCACCCCCACGTAGCGCACGCCGTGCGAGAGCAAAAATGCCTTCAGTGTCTGGCGCGCGCGCTTAAGCTCGTCGCGCGATTTTGCCCAGGTTCGGGCGAGATCGCGAAACGCTTCGTCTTCGACGGTGGGGATGTTGACGGCGCTGAGATCGCCGGCGCGCAGCGAGCGCACGAGCTTGATGGCATCGCGCCGGTCGGTCTTCACGCGATCGCCGGGTTTGCGCGGTATCTGCGTGGGGGCGCACACCATGCACTGGATGCCTTTGTCGCTCAGGCGCCGCTGCAAGACGTAGCCAAAGGGGCCCGCCTCATACACGACACGCACGTGCTTGGCCTTGGACAACAGCCGCTTGCACAGACGATCAAGATCGGCCTGAGTGGTGCCGATCTTGCCCAGCACCTCCACCTCACCGCCGTCCAGCGCGTAAGCGACGGTGATGGAATCCTTATGAACATCCAGTCCGACGAACAATGTGCTAACGTTTTGCATGCTGGCCTCCGGGTTGTAAATGAACACTTCGAGTGAGCGGTTCGCCCTCACTTTTACGGCTCTGGCTTTATGCTAACCCGCGCGGTTCAACTCTTCCTGTGGGGCCAGCCCTTACTTCCACGGAAGTCATACTGACTTTAGCGTGCATGCGTTGACTCGTGGCGGAGCTGACCCGCTATCGCCGACACTACGGTCTCGCTCCCCTGCCCTATGGCGGCGAAACGACACCGCGGCTGTTGCCGATCGGTGGCACACACCGAATGCTGCCGCGCGGCGCCGTGCACCTCATCATCAAACAGGTGTTCGACAACGCAATCGACCATCTCCAATCAACTGGCGAAGCACATGAACGCGCAACGGAACGATTGCGCCAGGCGTCGGCTCATTGGCTGCGGCACACGACGGGCTCTCGCATGATGGATGGTCAAGTCGATTTACGATACGTGCGGGATAACCTCGGTCATACATCGATCTCGAGGACCAGCGAATACCTGCATGCGGACGACGACGATCGGCATCGCGCAAAAGAGGCCGGACTGAGACTCAACTGGTAGCAGACTACCGGTCGAAAGTCGGCATAAGCGGGTCTGTGACTGGCAGGCAATGAGCGGCCGATCTTGAGCGCACGGAATGCCGCAAGTCGCCCCCCTATAATCAATTCTGCTTCGGCGATATAAGCATCGCCTGGCATATCAATCTAGTTCGTCTCTCAACTCCTCACTTTTCCGAGACCTCTCCGTGCCCGTCAGGCCACCACATGAAAACCGGCGTCGGCGTAGATGGTCGAACCGGTCAACGTCATCCCAGCATCGCTGGCGAGCACGGCCGCGATACGCCCGACTTCCTCGATCGTGACCAGATGTTGCGCCGGCGTGCGTGCGCGGACCTCGTCGAGAAGCGCATCGAAGTGGTCAATCCCGGACGCTGCGCGGGTCATCACCGCGCCGGCGGAGATGGCGTGAACATGAACCCTGCGAGTCGCGAGATCGGCCGCCAGATAACGCACGCTTGATTCGAGCGCAGCCTTGACCGGACCCATCAGGTTGTAATGGTCGACTGCCCGCTCGGCGCCGTAGAAACTCACCGTCATCAGGCTCCCGCCGTCAGTCATCAGCGGCAGCGCCAGCTTCGCCATGCGGATGAATGAATGGCAGGACACATCCATCGCGAGCGCGAAGCCCTCGGCCGAGCAATCGACAAGGCTCGCGTGAAGATCGGCACCGGGCGCGAAGGCGATCGAATGAAGCACGAAGTCGAGCTTTCCCCATTCCCGCTTGATGCGCTCGAAGACGGCTTCGAGCTGACCCGGCACGCTCACGTCGCACGCCATGATGAGGGCGGCCGGCAGCGTCTCGGCGACAGCGCGCACGTACGGTTCGGCTTTTTCGTTAAGGTAGGTGATCGCGAGATCGGCGCCGGGCTCGCGGAACTTGTGAGCACATCCTGCGGCGATGCTGTGTTCATTAGCAATGCCAACGACCAGACCACGTTTTCCGGATAGATCGATGATGCCATTCATGCTGTTGCTCCCGGGTCATGAAGAATGGAAATAGCTTCGTCCGCGATGATCTGCTCCTCGTCGGTCGCGAGCACCAACACGGTCACGCGGCTGCCAGCAGCGCTGATAATGGTCGCATTGGCGGCGTTCGCGTGGTCGTCCAGTTCGACGCCGATCCACGCGAGACGCCCGCATACCGCAGCACGGACCTCAGGCTGGTGTTCGCCGATCCCGGCGGTGAATACAAGGCAGTCCAGGCCACCGAGCGTGGTCGCGAGCCGAGCTGCTTCGCCTGCGATTCGAAACGCGAAGAGCTCGAGCGCTTCACGCGCTTCTGGCCGCGTACTGGCCGCGAGTTCGCGGCTGTCTGCACTGATGCCCGAAACGCCGAGCAAGCCGGACTGTTCGTACAGGATCTTTTCAATCGCTGCTGCGCTCAAGCCTTGCTGCTGCAGTAAATGAAGAACGACGCCCGCATCGAGCGCGCCGCAGCGCGTGGCCATGGGAATGCCGTCAAGGGTCGAAAATCCCATGCTGGTGTCGCGGCTTTCGCCTGCGTTCATCGCGCACAGGCTCGCGCCGCTGCCAAGGTGTGCCGCGATCAACTTGCTATGGGCAAGCTGAGGAAACTGACGCGCGAGCGCGCCGGTTATAAAGCGATACGAGAGACCATGAAAGCCGTAACGTTTGACACCGGTATCGAAGAAATGGCGCGGCAGAGCGAAGCGGCGCACGAGATCCGTTTGCGTGCGATGAAACGCGGTGTCGAATGAGGCCGACTGCACGAGGTGAGGCCGAAGGTGTCGAATCGCACGAATCAGCCGCACGCTTTGCGGCTGATGCAACGGTGCGAGCGGCGTGAGCTGGACAATCACGGCAAGCGTTTCATCGGTGATGGCAACCGGTCCGGAGAAAGTGTCACCGCCATGCACGACGCGATGCCCCACCGAGACCAGATCCGTCAGCGAAAAGTGCGTCGCAAACCAATTGAGCGTTTCGTCCAGCACTTCGTGCAAGTTTTCTGTGACGACTGCCTTCAACCCGATGTCGTGAACGACGCCATCGTTCTCCAGACGCAGCGACAGCGGCGCGTGCCGGAAGTCGATCATGCCTTGGCCAATCCTCGTCGCGCCATTGGACGAGACGCTGAACAGCCCGATCTTGATCGACGATGAGCCGGGGTTGAAGGTCAGCAACAGCGGAGCGCTCATGATGGCAACGACATGCTGAGCAGCGTGCGTTGCGCGACTATCCTGGCCAGCGCAACCGACGCCAGCCGCACGCGCAGGCTGTCAGAGCGGCTGGTCAGGATGATCGGCAGGCGCGCGCCGAGTACCAGCCCGGCGGCATCGGCTCCGCCAAAGTACATCAATTGCTTGGCAAGCATGTTGCCCGCCTCCAGGTCGGGTACCAACAGGATGTCCGCCTGCCCCGCAACCGGCGAGACGATCCCCTTCGTCGTGGCCGCTGCCACGCTGATGGCGTTATCGAAGGCAAGCGGGCCGTCGACAATCGCGCCGCTAATCTGGCCGCGTGCAGCCATCACGGTGAGCGCGGCCGCGTCGAGCGTGGTCTGCATGCGCGGATTAACGAGTTCCACCGCGGCGAGCACAGCGACTCGCGGCTGCTCGATGCCGAGCAGATGCAGCAGGTCGATCGTGTTCTGGCAGATATCGCGCTTCTGTTCTAGTGAGGGCGTGACATTGACAGCGGCATCGGTGATGAACAAGGGCTTGGGATAGGCGGGCACGTCCATCGCGTAGACATGGCTGATGCGCCGCCCGGTTCGAAGGCCGGACGCCGAACTCACGATCGCCGCGAGCAATTCGTCCGTTTCCAGGCTGCCCTTCATAAGGGCTGCGACCTTCCCCGCCGCGCCCATTTCGACGGCGCGCGCAGCGGCTGCATGGCTGTGTTCGACCGCCTCGATCGTCACTCCGGCGAGGCTCACTTGCGCCAGTTCGGCGGCCGCACGAATCTTCGCTTCCGGGCCGATCAGCACGGGATCGATCATCCCTTCGTTGCGGGCCTCGATCGCGGCCTTGATCGCCTCCGCGGAGCACGGGTGCACGATCGCCGTGCGCAGGGAAGGCATGGCCTGGGCTTCGCGGATAAAAGCGTCATAGCGACCGTGGCTTCGCGCCGAGACATTTGGAGGGGCGATCCGCGGCCATACGATAGTCTCGGCCGGCGCAATCACCGTTGCCAGGCCGATCAGGACCACGTCGCCCCGCTGGTTGGTGCAACGCGTATCGAGCAGCACGATCCGTTTGTCCGTGCGTTTTTCCTTGACGCTCACCGTCGCAGTCACGACATCGCCAGGTACGACCGGATGGCGGAACTGCAGGTTCTGGTCGAGATATATCGTGCCCGGTCCGGGCAGTCTCGTGCCCAGCAACGCAGAGATGAGCCCCGCCGTCCACATGCCCTGCACGACGACATGACCGAACATGTCGTGAGCGGCGAAAGCCGCATCGACGTTGGCGGGATTGACATCGCCCGACATGGCTGCAAACAATTGGATATCGTCGAGCCCGGCGGTGCGTACGAGCGAGGCCGACTCGCCGATCGTCAGTTCGTCGAAGGTGCGGTTGTGAAGGAGGTTGTCATCCATGGGTCGCTCTCAGTCCTGAACTAGGTAGGTGCCGGGTGCATCGACGAGGGTCACGGGTTCTTCAGCAGCGAGCCCCATGTGTGGTGGTGCGACGAGCTCCTTCGCCGAACGGCCGGCGAGCCAGGCGGTCCATGCTGTCCACCATGAACCGTCGCGCGGCTCAACTGCAGCGATCCATTCCTCCGGGCCGGCGCGAAGATCCGCCGCCGCTGCGTATTCAATCCTGAACTGCCGGTTCGCGTGACCCGGTTCGCTGACGATGCCGGCATTGTGGCCGCCGCTCGTCAGCACGAACGTGATCTCCGTGCTGGACAGGTAGTGGATCTTGTAGACCGAGCGCCACGGCGCGATATGGTCGCGATCGGTGCCGACCACGAACATTGGCGCGCGGATGTTGCGCAGCGAGTTGGGCCGTCCGTCGACTTGATACCGGCTCGACGCGAGGTCGTTGTCGAGGAATAACTTGCGCAAATACTCCGAGTGCATCCTGTACGGCATGCGGGTCGAATCGGCGTCCCACGCCATCAGGTCGAACATGGGCGTGCGATCGCCCAGCATGTAGTCGTGAATGACATGCGACCAGATCAGGTCGTTCGACTCCAGCATCTGAAACGCGCCCGACATCTGGCTGGTATCAAGATAGCCCTTCGACCACATCATGCTTTCGATGAAGTAGACCTCGCTGTCGTCGATGAACAATTGCAGCGCGCCGGGTTCCGTGAAATCCGTTTGTGCGGCAAGGAGCGATACGGATGCGAGCCGTTCGTCGCCGACACCCGCCATCGCCGCTGCGGCTATTGACAACAGTGTGCCGCCGAGGCAATAACCCGCCGCATGGACTCGCTGGTCCGGCACGATTTCGGCGATGGTATCAAGCGCGGACATGACACCGGACGTGCGGTAATCCTCAAGACTCAGGTCCCGGTCTTCTGCGCCCACGTTGCGCCACGAAATGCAGAACACCGTGTAGCCCTGGCCGACCAGGAAGCGGATCAGCGAGTTGTGCGGTGAGAGATCCAGTATGTAGTACTTCATGATCCATGCAGGCACGATCAGGATCGGCTCTGCGAAGACCTTTTCTGTCGTGGGACTGTACTGAATGAGCTCAATCAGATGGTTGCGAAAGACCACCTTGCCAGGCGTCACCGCGAGCGTAACGCCGATCTTGAACTGATCGACGCCGGCGGGAGGCTGGCCGTTCGCCTCGCGTCGCGCGTCTTCGAGCAAGTTGCACGCGCCCTGCAAAAGATTGGCGCCCAGCGTGGCCTGGGTTCGCCGTACAACCTCAGGGTTGGTGAACGGCGAATTCGTCGGCGAAACCATGTCGAGCAATTGACGTGCGCCGAAACCCGCGACGTTTTCGTGATGTTTCGTCGTGCCCGGCACGTCACGAGTCGCGGCCTGCCACCATTGTTCGGTCAGCAGGAACGTTTGCTGCAAAAGTCGATAAGGCTCGGTCTGCCAGAGCTCAGCGCGAAAGCGGTGGTCTCCGGGTGCGGGCTCCGCAAGTGGCGCGGCAGCGTGACCCGTCAGACTGCGAAACACGTAGTCACCAATCTGCCCTGCATTCGCGGCGGCTAGCGATACCAGCTCTGCCCTTTTTCCGGGCGCCGACGTGAGATGGATGAACCAGTCGGCAAAAGCCAGTGATTGCGCGGCAGGGGACAGACCACCCGTGAAACGAGCAATCGCTGCTTCCTTCGTGTAGTCCAGCACGCGAAAAGCGTCCGCGGCAGAGTGGGCGACCGGTTGCTGCGGGAGCATGGGGTTGCCGGTGGAAACAGTCCTGGAGCGAGTGTCCATGAAAATCCTTCAGGTCAGTATGCTTGCCTTACAGCGGCGTGTACGAATCAATGCGAGAGTCTTCTTCAAAACCCGAATGACTCGGCGCCGAGGGTGATGTTTTTCGTGAGAGCGTCAGGGGCTAGAACCACGAGCCCACGCGTCGCGGCCGTTATGGCTTGCCCGTGGAACAGCGACTTAAAAAGACCGTAGCGGTATCTGCTTCGGCAGAGTTGATCTGCGTCAAGTCGAACGTGTCGAAGTTTTCGTTGGGCCGATGCCGCATTTTCTTATTGAGGATTGATGGAAGACAATGGTCGACAGCCTGAATCCGCCGCTCGCGCTTGCGATCGCCGGACGTGATCTGCCCGGTGCCGAGGTCAAGCCGCTCATCAAGACGGCTGCGTAGCTACGGCCTCTTCAATGCCGGCCGCCGTTGCATCGATCGATGTCCCGGCATTGCCGGCGATCATTGCCTCGATGTCGCTCAACGCACCAATGACCGAGCGCCGACCCGTGCGGCTTGCAAAATCGCACGCGGCTTCGACTTTTGGCGCCATTGATCCAGCCGAGAAAGCCAGCTCGCCAAGCGCTGCTGGATTCGCACGGGCGACCGAGCGCAACGACGGCTTGCGCCAGTCCAGATAAACCCCTTGCACGTCAGTCGCGATGACGAACAGATCCGCCTTCAGTTCGGCCGCGAGCATCGCAGCGCTGCGGTCCTTGTCGACCACTGCCTTGACACCGCGATGCCGCCCTTCTGCGTCGGCGACTACCGGTATCCCGCCGCACCCCGCGCAGATCACCACACAACTGTGTTCGAGCAACCAGCGTACAGGCTCTATCTCGAGCATGCGCACCGGCTTTGGACTCGGTACGACACGCTGTAACTTGTCGCCTTGCGCGGTCACGGTCCAGCCTTTTCCCTGCGATGCAACCGCCGCTTCGGCGACCGCGTACCTGGACCCGATCGGTTTGTCGGGGTGTTCGAAAGCCGGATCGGACGCGCTCATTTCAACCATGCTCAGCAAGCTCACGCAAGCCCGTCCCGCAGGCAGCAGGTTGCGCATTTCCTGCTCGATCATGTAACCGATCATGCCTTCCGTTTCCGCATCGAGGACGTCGAGCGGGAAGCTGCCCGCCTGCAGCGCGAGCATGCCAACCTGTGGTCCGTTGCCGTGCACGATCACGAGGTCGTTGCCGGCCGCTGCCTTCGCGAGTTGTGCGGCAGCGATCCGCACGTTGTTGCGCTGCGCTTCGGCGCTGACCGCCTCACCGTGCTTGAGCAACGCGTTACCGCCCAATGCGATCACCATCAGCATTGCGTTCTCCTCACTCGGCCAGCGTGGCGACGAGAACAGCCTTGATCGTATGGAGACGGTTTTCCGCCTGCTCGAAAACAATCGATGCGTCCGATTCGAACATGTCGTCCGTCACTTCCACGCCATTCAGCAAGCCGTATTTATCGCCGATCTGCTTGCCAATTTCTGTCTTCGTGTCATGCAGCGCAGGCAGGCAATGCATGAACTTCACACGCGGATTGCCGCTGGCCGCAAGCAAGGACGCATTCACCTGGAAAGGCAGCAGCTCCTCGATTCGTTCGCCCCATTTTTCGAACGGCTCACCCATCGATACCCAGACGTCGGTATAGATGAAATCGACACCCTTCACCGCTTCCGCCGGTGTTTCCGTTAGCGTCAAACGACCTCCGCTAGCCGCGGCAAACGTACGGCATTGCGCGATCAGGTCATCGTGCGGCCACAATCGGCGCGGTGCACACAGGCGTATGTCCATGCCGAGCTTCGTGCCCACGATCATCAACGAATTGCCCGTGTTGTTATCGGCATCGCCTATATAGCAGTAGCTGATTTCATGGATGGGCTTGTTGCTGAATTCGTGCATGGTCAGCACGTCGGCGAGCATCTGCGTCGGGTGGAACTCGTCAGTGAGCCCGTTGTACACGGGTACCCCTGCGTACTTGGCGAGTTCATCCACGATCTCCTGCCCGTAGCCCCGGTATTCGATCGCGTCGTACATGCGGCCAAGTACGCGGGCGGTATCTTTCATCGACTCCTTATGAACGATCTGGGACGCGCCCGGATCGATATAGGTGACATGGACACCCTGATCATGAGCCGCAACTTCGAATGCGCATCGCGTACGAGTCGAGGTCTTTTCGAAGATCAGCGCAATGTTCTTGCCCACCAGCCGCGCGATTTCCGTGCCGGCGTATTTGGCGCGTTTGAGATCTCGCGACAGGTCGAGCAGGTAGCGAATCTGACGTGGCGTGTATTCGATCAGCGTCAGGAAACTGCGGTTATGTACATTGAAAGCGCCGCCGCCGATCATCGAGGCGATCACAACGCCCGTAAGAAGCGGCAAGCTCAGCTTGCGGCCTCCGGGTTGAGCGGCAGGTTGAGCAATGACCGTATCGGCGGCAACGGGCTTGAGCGGCAAACTGCTATGCGTCTGGTCCGTGAGTGTTTTCTCCCTGCTGCTGGTGTGCCGGCGGTGTTACGTCTGTGCGTCTGCCAAGGCTCTTCGACGTTTAACCTGTTTCAGCATAGGGACCGCATCGCCCCGCTCGTTGATCTGTATCAACCCCGGTTTAAGTGGGACCGCTACCTTTCAAAGCGGTGCCTTCCTGCCCGTCGGTCAACATCGTTCGACACAATCTCAACGAGGGTGATTCCATGCAACGTGCGTACACGGGCGGCACGGCCAAGCCGTTCTTCTCCGAAGACAGCAAGTTCTATCTGGTGGGAGGCGGCATTGCATCGCTGGCCGCGGCCGCGTTCCTGATCCGCGATGCCGATGTTCCGGGCCGCAATATCACGATCCTCGAAGCGCTTGGCGTGGCAGGCGGAAGTCTGGACGCAGCGGGCTCGGCGCAAGAAGGTTATGTACTGCCGGGCGGCCGCATGCTCGAGAGCAAGTACGTATGTACGTTTGACCTGTTTTCATCGATCCCTACGCTCGATGAAAGCAAGACGGTCACGCAGGAAATCCTGGACTGGAATGAAACGATGAAGACTTCGTCGAAGTCTCGTCTGGTACGCGACGGCCACCGGATCAACAAACCCGAGTTCGGGCTCACTGAACGAGACATCCTCACGCTCGAACGCCTCGCGATCGAACCGGAGCACCTGCTCGGCCGCAGCCGTATAGCGGACCACTTCTCCCCTGCCTTCTTCAAGACCCACTTCTGGCTGATGTGGTGCACGACCTTCGCATTCCAGCCGTGGCATAGCGCGGTTGAATTCAAGCGCTACCTGCTGCGCTTCGTGCACATGGTGTCGGGGTTCAACCAGTTGCACGGGATCATGCGCACGGTCTACAACCAATACGACTCGATGGTCCGGCCGCTGAGCAAATGGCTCGACGACCGTGGTGTCCAGTTCCAGTTCGGCACGCGTGTGAGTGATCTGGTGCTCAACGAAGCCAATGGCGAAACGCGCGTGGAGGGAATCGTCTGCGAGCGCAAGGGGCGTAGCGTTTCGATCCCCGTCGGGCCGCGCGATGCGGTGATCGTCACGCTGGGTTCAATGACCGAAGGCTCGACGCTCGGCGGTATGGATCGCGCCGCCGTGCTGAACAGTAAGGTTGTCGTGATCGATCCACGCGAAGAGTTTGGCGCATCGTTCGAGGTACCTGGCATCACGCTGTCGCGCGGCATGCCCGACGATGTCATCGCCGAACTGCAAATTGATGTTCATACCGCGATTGTCGGGCTGACCCATGATCCGAAGCTCGATGACATGGCCTTGATGGAAGCGTTGAAATCACCTGCTTTCTATGTGGGCGCGCTGGGCAGCCGCATCAACACCGAAAAACGCAAGGAACGTCTGCTGGAATTCGATCTGACACGTGCTCAGGTCGACCGGTTGCAGGGACCGACGGGCCTCTTCATCGGCTCGCGCACGCCGGCGGAGATGGCGATCTCCATTCTCGCGGAGATAACCGCCGCCAAATATCAGGTGCCGGTCTTGCAGCGCCGATCGATTCCAGAGCCGCAATTAAGTGTTCAGGCGAAATTGATTTGAAATTTGATGCCGTATGCACCGAGCAGGCTGCGGACTTCGTCGTCGATAGTTTCCTTCGTCCAGGTGACGAAGTTACGCCAATGGTATTTGGCCTGCTTCCAGACGATCTCGATGAGATTGAGTTCGGGACTGTATGGCGGCAGATAGAACAGTTGCATGCGATGCTCGCGTAGCCAGCGCTCATGCACTTCAGGATCAATTGCATGATGGATCGAAGCGTTGTCCAGTACCACCACAGTCGGACGCTCATCGCCCTGCAGGGCGATCTGCTCGAGGAACTCAATGACAGCGCCGCCTTTGATAGATGAGCTCGTGACATGGTGAGTCAACGCGTTGGCTCCGAAGTCGAGGGCGCCGAGCACCGAGCGCCTGCAATGCAAGCGTGGTTCGACACGATGAGGCAGGCCGCGCGGTGACCACGCTCTTTGCACCGGAGGCGAGGCGGCAAAGCCCGCTTCATCGAAATAGACCAGGCGTACTGCGTTGGCGCGAGCGGCACATTGCAGTTTTCCCAGGGTGGCGGATTTCATCTCAAAGTCTTCCTGGTTGCGCTTTTTTTGAGCGAGAAACGGTTGCGCTTGAAGGAAAAGCCTTCTCGCCGAAGGGCGACCGACAAGGTTTCCAGCGCGCACGGCATTGGCTCGCCATGCACGACTTCAATGTGTCTTGCGATTTGCCCCAGCGTCATGGACTCCGTGCGTGCGACTTCCGTCGCAGTGGCCAGCATGCCTTCGGATAGCGCGCGGGGACGACCGCCTTTATGCCCCGTGAGCAAGCCGCAAACCCCTTGCTCTCGCCACGCGTGCGCCCAGTTGTAAACGGATTGGCCGCTCACGCCAAGCTTGGAGGCTATCTCGGTCAACTTGACCCTGCGTCCGAGCAACAGCACGCCTGCGGCCCGGGTGCGAGCGTCGCGATGTTTGTGATTCACGCACAGCTGTTGCAACGTCTGATCCTCGGCTTCGGTCAGTTCTACGACACACTTCATCGGTACCCCGGCGTAATGGCGACGCCGAAAGTTAACAAAATTCAAACGCGTTTACCAGCAACACTTAATAGAGCGCGCGCGTTGCATCGACTCGCTTTCAACTGCATAGCAGAGGCTACGATCGCGGCGTGCGGCAGACTCGATCACTCGGCGTTGAACGCCGATGACGGACTTGTCACCAGATAGGTTAGCCCGTGCAACTCGCCTACAACACGCTGGCGCAACTCACATGTCGCGCGCGGATGCGTCATCAGCGCCCAATAAGCGCCAGCCGTATCGCCGCTTCGGTGCACCGCACTCCACAGTTGACGCAACTCATGTTCATTGCGCGCCGTTTCGAAGCGCCAGATTTCCGTCTTGTAACGATTGTCCAATACCTCCTGCAGAGCGTCGGCACCCGGGCCGCCTTCGGCGGCGATCTGTAGCGCGGCATGATGCACCTCGAAGTCGCTCGCCTCACGGAAGTCGAACGCCGAAAAGCGCACAACGATGTCGCGTAGATCGGCGTTGGCAAGACAGGTGCCGATCACCGAACAGTGCATATATGAATCGAGGTCGGCCAGCCGCGCGCGCTGGCCGTCGCTGCCGGGCACGTGCTCAGATGCATCCTGTTTCATGTACTCCGCAGTGAGCGGCTGGGCACGAACAAATGGTTGAACACGCATAGGACTTCTCGCTTCAGATGACCGAGGTGAACCGGAGCATGACACCGTAATATATATCCGGATATAGCGATTTGTACAGACTCCGTAATAGCGCCACGTGGCCCGGGCGATCTTGCTTATCCTTAGTTCAGACGCGGGATTTTCGCGGCGCTGTTGGCGCAGCAAGACTACACAAGTTCGGATGGCGTTGACCGAGGCCCCTCAATCCCGAGAGGGAAATCCGTGGAATGACCGCTCGCTGGCTCAGGTGGCTGTGGTGTGGTCATCCCGTTCTCGAACAACGCTACGCCAATCCGTAATGGGTATGTTCGCACCGTAATGTCGCGTTTCCGGCACCGTGTTGGGGAGTTTTAAGCAGAGGCTAAAGAAGTTCTTAAACTGGTCGATAGCGTGATTGGGGGCCGACTTCAAACCTGACCTGGGTCCGAGGTTCCCGCACGGAGAAACGCAGTGAAACGTCTCGTTTACGGCGCCCGGTGCGAACGCTTCGCAGTCGAGCGGCAGCACCCATGAAACGCAACCTGTTATTCCGGTTCCTCGCGCGCCTTCGCGTCGGCCGCAAGCTGTTGCTGATCTATCTGCTCGACCTGAGCGCGGTGCTGTACATCAGCGGCATCCTGATCCACGAGAAGTACATCGCGATTGACTTCTCCGACAAGGAGCTGATCGGCAATGCCTACGTCGCGGCTGCGCATGACGCGCTCATCGACTTTGCACTTGCGGGGGCCGGACAGCATCAGACGACCGATCGATTGCAACGGACGGCGAACCAGCTGACCGACGCGGAGCGCCGCTATGGCGCGAACATGCAGAGCGCCGAACTCAATGCCCGCGTGCTCGCCTCGCTTGCGGCCAGTGCGATGCCGCAAGCCAGCGCCGCGACAGTGGACGGTGGCCTTGAAGCGACACGCGAACTGGTGACGCGGGTCGGCAACCAGTCGAACCTGATTCTAGACCCGGACCTCGACAGCTACTATTCGATGTCGCTGTCGATCCTGCGCTATCCAGAGCTGCTTGGCGACATCAACCGAATCGGCCGGCACCTGCACGATGCCGGCGCGAGCCGTCGCGCCAAACCGATGAGCCGTGACGAGATGCGCACCCGCTACCTCGTGCTCGAAGGGCAGCTCGACGCAGTATTGCAGGGGCTGCGTTCCGACTATGCCGAAGCGTCGGCCGCGAACGCCCTGCTCGCAGGTACGATTGGGCCGCCGGTCGAGCGCATGCTCGCCGCGATCGACGCGTATCGCCGTGTGGCCGGCGCCGCGGTCGATGCCGGCTCGGCTGTGGACACGCTTGCCGCGCTCGATGGCGCGCAACAGCGCGTGGTGGCGAGCGTGAGCGACGCGTGGAGTGTGACCGGCAATCAGCTCGAAAGACTGCTGCGTGAGCGCGTGCGCGGCCTCTTTGAGCGGATGTGGCTGCATCTCGGCACAGCGCTATTTCTGCTGTGCGCGATCCTGAGCATGGTGTACTTCGTCGCACAGCAGATCTCGCGGCCACTGCGCCAGCTCGCGCGCGTGATGGACACGGTGCGGCGCACGGGCGACCATTCGCTGCGTGCCAGTTGGCATAGCCAGGACGAGATCGGCCAGCTCGTGCGTGGCTTCAACGACATGCTCGCGCAGCTCGACCGCGAGCGCGACGTGCAGAAGGAACTCGCGGCGACAGCGCGCGCGTCGGCCGCGCAGCATGCGCTCGTCGAGGCGACCCCCGTGCCGATGGTCGTCACGGCGATCCCCGGGCACGAGGTGCTGCACGTGAACAAGCCCGCACTTTACTGGCTGAATGGCTGCACGGTCGACCCGTGGGCCTTCGGTCTCGACTCCGAGGTTCGCGCGCGTTTCTTCCAGCAACTCTCCGATCGCGAGGCAGTCGACGAATTCGAGGTGCACTGGAAAGCCGCCAGCGAACCCACCTGGGCCATGTTGTCAGCGCGGCGCTTCAACTTCCAGGGACGTGACGCCGTGTTGACCGCATTCACGCCGATCAACCAGATCAAGCTGATGGAGCAACGCCTCGAGCTGTGGGGCAAGGTATTCGAGGCGTCATCCGAGGCGATCCTGATTCTCGATGCACAGCGACGGCTCGTGACTGCCAACGCGTCGTTCTATCGTGCGACGGGGTATCGTGCCGACGACGTGGCGGGCCGGGAACCCGCTTTTCTCTTCGGCGCGCAGGAGCATGACGACATTTTCCCGACCGTTATCGATTCCGTCGATCGCTTGAGCGCATGGCATGGCGAAGCGCACGTGCGGCGGCGCGCGGGCAGCGACTATCCGGCGTGGCTGATGCTGAGCGCGGTACGCGATCGACGCGCAAACGTGTCTCACTACATCTGTACGCTGATCGACATCACGGACCGCAAGAAGAGCGAGGCGCGCATCCAGTTCCTTGCCGAGCACGACGTGCTGACGGAGCTGCCGAACCGCGAGCTGTTCGTGAAGCGCCTTGCCATCGCGCTCGGCAACGCGCGCCGCACGGAGCAGCGCATCGCAGTGCTGTTCATCGATCTCGACCGCTTCAAGAACGTCAACGATTCGCTGGGCCATCACATCGGCGACAACCTCCTGCGCTCAGTCTCGCGGCGCCTGTTGCAGGCCGTGCGCAGCAAAGACACGGTTAGCCGCCTCGGAGGCGACGAATTCACCGTGATCCTGAACGGCGTCAGCAACGCGGCTGATGTCATGCGCACGATCGATGAGCGTTTGCTGCCGCTGGCGCGCCAGCCGCACGAACTCGACGGCCACACGCTACAGGTGTCGTGCAGCGTCGGCGTGGCACTTTTCCCCGACGACGGCGAGGACATCGAGACGCTGATGCAGAATGCCGATGCAGCGATGTACCAAGCGAAGGGGGCGGGACGCAATCTTGTCAAGTTCTTCACGCCCGACATGGCCGAACGCGCCCGCTACCGGTTGACACTCGAAGCGTGCCTGCGCACCGCCATCGCGACGCACGAGTTCCGGCTCGAGTACCAGCCGTGCGTCGATGCGCACACGGGCGCACTGGTAGCCGTCGAAGGGTTGCTGCGCTGGAACAGCCCGCAGATCGGCAAGGTGTCGCCCGCGCAGTTCATTCCGGTCGCGGAAGATACGCGGCTCATCATTCCGATCGGCGCGTGGGTGATAGAAGAAGCATGCCGGCAGGTCGCCGCGTGGGATGCGGAGGGACTGATGCCGGTGCGCGTCTCGATCAACGTGTCAGCGATCCAGCTGAGCGGGCCGGACCTGATCGGGACGCTCGCTGACAGTCTCGCGCGGCATCGCGTCGACCCGTGGCGTCTCGAACTTGAGATCACCGAGACCGTCCTGATAGATAACGCGGAGAACTATCTGGCCACGATCAACGCGATCCGCGCGCTCGGGGTCAAGCTATCGCTCGACGATTTCGGCACCGGTTACTCAAGCCTCAGCTATCTGAACCGCTTTCCGCTTGACCGGCTCAAGATCGATCGTGCGTTCGTGCTCGACATGCTCGACGCCCCCGCGGATCTCGCCATCATCCGGGCGATCATCGAGCTTGGCCACGAACTGGGCCTGAGCGTGGTCGCCGAGGGTGTCGAGAGCGAGCATCAGGCCCGCATCTTACGTACGATCGGTTGCGACGAGCTGCAAGGCTTCCTGTTCTCGAAGGCATTGTCGCCCGCCGATTTGTGGTCCTGGACCCACGCGCGAGGCGGCGTGAACGGCTCGCCCCGCGTCGCGGCAGCCGTACCGGCTCGCGAGGATAGCGGTTACGATCCGTTGATAGCGGTTGGAGAGTCGATGAACGATACGTAACGGAATCTTTGATACGGCGGCCACGCCCTGCTATATCGCGTTCGAAGATGACGCTAAATAGAAATGTCGTGTTTGGGCAAGATAGGATGAGTAATTTCCCCGTCAGTGCACTTCGATTTCCTCGACCTCACGCACGCCGATCAAATCGCAAAGCATGTCGCGATAAGCAGCAAACTCGACGGTCGACATGCGCGACAACGAAATCGTGATCAGTTCCTGCTGTTCGTTGTCGCCGTCCTCGCTTACGCGGATCTGTCTGATACGAGGCCCGTCGTCACCGAATACACGGCACAACACCGGCAGCGTGATCGCCCCCCGATCCACTTGAAGGCGCAGCTCCCGACGCAGCTTGCCTTTCGTGCGCAACTGGCGCGCCATCGGTTTGACCCACGTGAGCGTCGTCAGGATGATCACTGTTGCCGCCAGCGCCAACACATAGAGCCCGCCACCCGCCGCGAGCCCGATCCCTGCGACGGCCCAGACACTTGCCGCCGTCGTCAGCCCGCGCACCACCTCGCCGCGCAGCAGAATCGCGCCAGCGCCGAGAAATCCGATTCCCGACACAACCTGCGCCGCTACGCGTGATGGATCGAGGGCGACGTTTGGCATCGAGCGGGTGTCTTCGAAACCGAACGCCGAAACGATCATCACGAGAGACGAGGCCACGCACACCAGCATATGCGTGCGCAGACCGGCCGGAAACGCAAACCGCTCTCGCTCGAAGCCGATGACGCCGCCCAGCACCGCAGCAAAAAGCAGCCTTGCAATCAGTTCGATAGTCCCCGGCATATCGCGTTCTCCCCCGTGTCAGCCCCATGGCAAGGTAAAGGTCTTCACGTTCGTGAAGCTCTTCATCGCTTCCTGGACACCCTCCTTATGGCCCAGCCCCGAATCCTTTATGCCGCCGAACGGCGTCAACTCGATCCGGTAGCCGGGCACTTCCCAGACGTTCACCGTTCCCACGTTGAGTTCATTCGCGAAACGCGTGACATTATCGAGGCTGTCCGTGCAGACGCCCGACGACAAGCCATAGGCTGTGCCGTTGGCTATCCGGATGGCATCGTCGAGATCGTTGAATGCAATGATCGGCGAGACCGGGCCGAACGTTTCTTGCGCGACCAGTTCCATCGACGGTGTGACGCGGTCCAGCACGGTCGGCGGAAAGAGCGCACCGCGACGCTCATTGCCGGTCAGCAGGCGCGCGCCTTGTGCAATCGCGTCATTGACCCGTGCTTCGAACAGCGACGCAGCTGCTTCGTCGATGACCGTACCCATGTCGGAGTCGGCGTCTCCCGGGTCACCGCACTTCCAGGCCCTGGTCTTCTCGACCACCAGTTCGGTGAAGCGATCAGCCACCGTCCGCTGCACCAGAATTCGCTTGATGGCCGTGCAGCGTTGCCCGGAATTCTTGTACGAACCGAGCACCGCAAGCTCAGAAGCACGTTCAAGATCAGCATCGTCCATCACGATCAGCGGATCATTGCCGCCGAGCTCGAGCACCACGCGCCGATAGCCGGCCCGCGCGGCGATGTATTTACCGATAGGGACGCCTCCCGTAAAGGTCACGAGCGCGACATTCTGGTTCGTGATCAGCTCGTCGGCAATCTCGCCCGGGTCGCCGGTCACCACCTGGAGCATCGGCGGCGGCAGCCCTGCTTCGTACAACAGATCCGCCAGATAGTAAGCAGACAGCGGAACCTTTTCCGACGGCTTCAGCACGGTACGGTTGTTGGTGGCGATCGCCGGCGCGATCTTGTGCGCCACCTGGTTCATCGGGTGATTGAACGGCGTGATCGCCGTAATGACCCCGAGGAGCGGCTCGCGCTGTGTAATGACGCGGCGCTTCTTCCCGTGAGGCGTCAGGTCGCACGAGAATACCTGGCCGTCGTCACGCAACGCCTCGCTCGCGGAGAAGTTGAACACATCTGCCACGCGTCCGATCTCGTAGCGAGAGTCCTTCAGGCACAGCCCCGATTCCAGCGTGATGAGCGCCGCCGCCTCTTCGGTCCGGGTGCGCAGCAGTTCTGCGGCGCGATTGAGAATAGACGCGCGCTCAAAGCGCGACAGTGTCGGCTTGTATCGAAGGGCCGCCTCGTACGCCATGCGTACATCATCGACTGAAGCCTTCGCTACGGTGCCTACCACGTCCCCGGTGTACGGGTTGATCACCTCGATCACGCGGTCTCGCGTCAACCTGTTGCCGTCGATCCGCAGAGCCTCCTCGCGGAACTGCGGCGGTTTGAGATCGATAGAGTTCATGCGTGCTGCTCCGGAAGATATGCAACGGCAGGTTGTTCCTGAAGTTCGTTCAACGCGATATGGAATACATCGAAATTGCGCAAGGTCCGGCCTTCGACGGTTCGCGCGAGCGGACGGTTGAACAGCAACGGCACGGTCTGCTCCGACAATCCGCCGTGTGAACGCAACGGCACCGTCAGTCCGGAAAGGTCGTGCGCCGCAGCGCTGCTGCCGAGCACGAACGACTTGTCGCTGATGACGACCAGATCCCCTACCCGATCAGGCGGCAATTCGAAACGCATGCAAGCTTCACGGCGGGTCAGCACCGCCTCGATGTGCGGAAGTCGTACGAGCCGTTCACGTAGCGCGACGCCGTCGTTACCGGCCGGCAGATACACCGTCGCGTACGAGCCTAGCGCTCCGTGGTGGCGTACATACGGGTCCGTGATCGGCAGGATCACACGAACGCCACCGTCATTGACGCCACATTCCAGCCAGTCGTCGAGCAGATCCTGCAGATAGATGATGTTCGGCTCGCCCGTCTTCGGATCGTGCTTGGCGTTCATGCCGTGATCCGCAGTGATGCCGAGCACCGCGCCCAGTTCGTGCAGACGCGACAGATACCGGTCCATCATTGCGTAAAACGCGTTCGCGCCATCGGTACCCGGGGCAAACTTGTGCTGGACGTAGTCGGTTGTCGACAGATACATCAGATCCGCGCGATCGTTTTCGAGCAGCCACACGCCGGTCGCGAAGACGAATTCGGAGAGGTCCGCGCTGTACACCTCGGGCAACGGCATGCCGACGCGCTCCAGCACCCGGTCGATACCGTTCGCCTCGACGGTGGCCTCGTCCGCTTTTTCCGCGGACAGGCAGATTCCGCGCAGACCATGGCCAAGCAATGCGCGCAGCTTGTCCTTCGCCGTGACCACGGCTACCCGCGAGCCGGCTTCGGCCGCGGCTGCCAGGAGGGTGCCGGCCCGCAGATAACGCGGGTCGTTCATGAGCACCTCGCGGCCGCGGCCCTCATCCGCGTCGCGGTCGTAGAAGTAGTTCCCGCAGATGCCGTGCACGGCTGGCGGAGCGCCGCATACGATCGACAAGTTGTTCGGGTTGGTGAACGACGGCAGCACGCATTGCGCGTGCAGCGCCGTACCGTTTTCGAGCAGCTTGCTCAGGAACGGCGTGACGCCCGCTGCGGCCGCACGATACAGATAGTCATACTCACAACCGTCAATGCACACGATAACCGTCGGCTGGCGCGGCAAGTCATAGCTTCGGCCATTGACCGCAATGCTGGAGAGTGGATTCATGTCGAAGGTCCTTTACGGTCTTTTATAGTCATTTAGGAAAGCGAATGATTAGAACGTGCGCCGGATGAAGTACGTGCAGACAGCGCTGAGCAGCCCCACACAGGCGATGTACAGCGCAATCCACCATGGCTGCAGGTTGCCGTAGTGCAGAAGCGCCATGGCGACGAGCGGCGTGATCGAACTGGAGACAATGCCCGACACCTGGTACACGATGGAGATGCCGCTATAACGAACCCGCGTATCGAACAATTCGCAGAACATCGCGGCCTCCGGTCCGTAGACAAACGGATAGATCACTCCGAGTACGATCACGATCGTGGCGGTCACGGCGATGAGACTGCTCGTGTAGTGAAAAACCGCAAAAGCCGGCCACGCGCTCAGGCCACAGACCACTGCGCCCCAGCCGAACACCTTGCGGCGGCCGATCCGGTCGGACAGGCGCGAAGCGACCGGAATCATGAACATCAGCACCAATGCGGCAAGCGTCACCGCGACGAGCACCGCCGACTTCGCGTAACGCTGGATGCCAACGAGGTAGCTCAGCGCAAACACGGCGTAAGTATTGAAAATCACGCCATCGATATAACGTGCGCCCCAACCCAGGAACACGTTCTTGCGGTAGTCGGTAAATACCTCTCGCGCCGGCACCTTCGCAACCGCGTGAGTGTCGCGAATCTTCGCAAACGCGGGTGTTTCGACAATGCGCAACCGGATGAACATGCCCACGCCAACGAGGAGGATGCTGGCCATGAAAGCGGCCCGCCAGCCCCATTGCAGGAAGGCCTCGGGAGTCAGCCAGGTCGTGAGTACCGCCACCGCGCCGCTGCTCAGGCACAGGCCAATTGCAAGCCCGATCTGCGGATACGATGCATAGAGGCCGCGATGTTCGCGAGGCGCATACTCAAAAGCCATCAACACGGCGCCGCCCCACTCGCCTCCAAGACCAATGCCCTGCAGCAGCCGCAACAACAGCAGGCAAGCAGGAGCCCAGATGCCGATCGAGGCGTAGGTTGGCAGGACGCCGATCAGGAACGTGGACACGCCCATGATGGAAAGCGTAAGCACCAGCAAAGGCTTGCGCCCGAACCGGTCGCCGAAATGGCCGAAGATCACACCGCCAAGCGGACGGGTGACGAAACCGACCGCGTAGACCGTATAAGCCAGCATGGTGGAAACGAATGCGTTCCCCGTTGGGAAGAACAGCTTGTCGAATACGAGTCCGGTAATCGTGCCGTAGAGGAAAAAGTCATACCACTCGACGGTCGTGCCGATCAGACTGGCTAGGGCAACTGACTTCACAGACCGGACACTGACGGCAGCCGGCATGTCTCCTGCGATTTCCACTGCTTCCATGGCTTGTCTCCTGATAGTTGCCGGGCCCCTGACGCCACTTGACGTCCGCTGCCTCGGCACTTGCCTTTAATGCGGCTTTTTGTTGTGTTGCAAGATGCACCGGTGCGAACCCGGCCTGTGCTTTTCTCCTCGATTTTTATACGCTGATGCTGATTCCAGCCACTGTCCTGCAGCCGCCCCGTCAAACACCCGTGGCGATGAAGTTGCGTCCCCGCGGCCCGCTCAACGCGTGAGCGATCATCCTGTCCGACTCCTCGGCAGTCACGCCATAACTCGAAAACGACGTGCGTACGCCGAGCGATTCAAGAAACCCGGTCAGGTAAGCGGCTGCATCGGCTAGCCGGCATGGGAAGATTTTCGCAAGCACTGCGTCGCGCCCGGCGTTCTTGCCTAGCGCGAGATCCAGCACCATCGGCAGCGTGAACGAACACGCGATTCCATGAGGCAGACCGTGGTGGATTGTCATCTCATACGAAATGGAATGAGCAAGCGCAGTCTTCGTGTTCGAGAATGCGAGCCCGGCTTTAAGCGCTGCTAACGAGGCCCGCTCGCGCAGTGTCCGGTCCTGCAGATTCGCGGCGAGTGCCGGCAGCGTGGCCAGCATGTCGCGCGCGGCCGACACGGCGAATTCGTCGGAGATGGGGTTCGCATTGACATTCCAGATCGCTTCGAGCGCGTGCGACAGCGCGTCGAGACCGCTTTGCACCGTGACCGAAAGCGGCAGCGAAAGCGTAAGCTCCGGGTCGACGATCGCGGCCTCCGGCCACGTTTGCGGGAGCTGCAACGAATACTTGCGCTGCTTGATCGTACGGTCCCAGATCGTTGCCCACGGTGTCACTTCGCTACCGGTGCCCGAGGTGGTCGGAACCGTTATCAGCGACTTCACGCGCGGTGGCGTGAACGGCTTCCCTGTGTCGAGTAATGCCAGCAACTCCGCGAAATCGCCGCTTTCGGTGCCCACCATCAGGGTTTTCGCGGTGTCGAGCACGCTGCCGCCGCCGATCGCGACGATGACCGAGCAATGCTCATGACTCTGCCAGTCATATCTCTGCCAAAAATCGCGATACAGCCCGGCGAGATGAGTGACGTCCGGGTTCGGCTGTACATCGTCGATCACCGCGACCACGCTATCGCCGCACAACGCACGCACGCGCTGCACGAGACCGATTTGCGCCGCTTCCGGGAACGTCACGATGACGGCGCGGCGATCTCCGAGAACCTGAGGCAAGCGCTCGATACAACCGAGGCCGAAATGGACCTCTACTGGATTCAAAAAAACACCGTTCATAGTCCCCTCTCTTTTCGTGGTGCATCTGATACGGATGAATTATGGGAAACATCGATGTATAGTAAAAATACAAATATTTTTGTCGATGTATTCAACGAATCTATGCGACTCACTCAATTGCGCTCGTTCTACGCCGTCGGCAAGCACGGCAGCGTGACTGCCGCCGCGCGTGCACTGCACGTCAGCCAGCCGACTGTCACAACGCAGGTGCGGGATCTGGAGGAGAGCTACGGGGTGGAACTGTTCCATCGCAGCGGCCGGCGGATCATCCTGACCGCTGCAGGGGAAACCCTGTTTGCAATCGCCCAGCGGATGTTCGGTAACGAACAGGAGGCCATCGACTTCCTGAAGGAATCGGCGGGCCTGGGTACTGGAATCATCCGGGTGGGCGCAGTCGGTCCGCTACACGCCATGGAAATCATCGCGGCGTTTCATCTTCGCTACCCGGGATTGCATGTATCGATCCGGCTCGGTAACTCAGAGGAAACCGTGCGCGGCCTGTTGTCCTATGAAACGGATGTTGCGGTCCTGGCGCAGTACGGTACCGATACCCGGCTTCACTACGTGCCCTACCGGCAGCATCCGCTGGTTATCATCGTTCCGGCGACGCATCGGCTGGCGCGCCGCCGACGCGTTACCCTTGAAGAACTCCGCAACGAGCAGATGATCATGCGAGAGCCAGGTTCAACGACCCGCAAGGCGCTGGAAGACGCGTTCAGGCAGCACGGCATCAAGCCAAACTTCGAGCTCGAAGTAGGAAGCCGCGAGGCCGTGCGCGAAGCGGTTATTCTTGGACTTGGAATAGCGGCGGTATCTGAGCGCGAGCATGTCGACGACTCGCGTCTGCGCAAGCTTTCGATCGACGGCGAGAGGGTCTTGACTCACGCGCATGTGGCCTGCCTCGCCGAGCGGAAGGCTGCACGACTCGTGCAAGCGTTCCTCGACGTAGTCAACCGGATATTGATCGGAAAAGACGCAGGAGCTGCGGCCGGCTGAGCGGAGACTGGGTCGGCGGATAACCGTTCCGCAACGAACAGCGTTCAGCCGAACTCAGCATCCCGCTTTTCTCGAAAGGCTCTCACACCTTCCAGGGCGTCGGGCGTGGCTTTACACACAGACGCGGCGAATTCATGCGCAAGCTCGGCCTGCCCTGATTCGACCATGCGCAATAGCCGCTTGCCGACGGAAAGAGACGCACTGGACCGACGTTGAAGCAGAGCGCAGATTTCGGCCACACGCGCATCAAGCTGCTCTCGCGGCAATGCCTCAGTGACCATCCCCCACACAGCGGCTCGCGCGGCCGTAATCGGCTCACCGAGCAATACGAGCTCTCGCGAACGGCCGGCGCCGACCAGGTCGGAAAGTCGCTGGCATCCCATCCAGCCTGGAATCGCACCGACGGACGCTTCTGGAAATCCGAGCATCGCACTGGTGGACGCGTATCTAAAGTCACACGACAGCGCGAGCTCCAATCCACCGCCAAGCGCACTGCCAGAAAGCACCGAGATAGTCGGGATGTCGAGCTCCGCAATACGCCGGAAGACGCGGTTCCCGGCCCGGATGAAACGGCTCCCCATTCCTTCGGGGTCGATATCCCCCCACTCTTCGATATCGGCGCCGCTGCAAAAAAAGCGCGGACTGGTCGAGCGAAATACTGCCACGCGTACGTCTCTCGCATTCTCGATCTTGGCGAGCGCAAGATCGACATCTGCGAGCATCGCCATCGTCAGGGCGTTGTGCCGTGCCCCGCGGTCAAGCGTGATTGTCGCGACGTGACGGTCAATGCTCAAGAGGATGTTGGAGCTGGACATGAGAACGAGCCTTCGGGCCGACGAGTCATAGGGAGATTTTGCCGCGGCGCTAAAACATGCTCGCTAAATCCGACTGTTGCAGCCCCCACCGGGTTTGACCACAGCGGCGTCCGCAAGATGAAAGCCGCTCAAAAATCCGAGCGGACGTTGTTATTCGCTGTCCTCATGCGGAAGCCCGAGTTTTGCGTAATCCTGGCCAAGCAATGCGCATAACGCCTCGACGATCAGCTCGTGATCATCGCGCTGCGCCAAACCGGAGACCGTGATCGAACCAATGACTCCGGCGCTTTGCACAGTCAGAGGAAAACCGCCGCCGTGTGAGGCGTAGTCAGCGTTGGACAAGCCAAACTTGTCGGCGAGCGTCGAATTGGACTCTGTCAGACGCAGGCCAACCGCGTATGAGCTGCATCGAAACTGCGCGACGCTGTTACTTTTGCGGCGTACCCAGTCTGCATTGTCAGGAGTCGCGCCGGCGAGAGCACTATAGAAAATAGAATGACCGAAAGTGCGCACGTCGATCGCAATCGGGAGTCCTCGATCTATTGCGAGTTCGTGCAAGTGCGCTCCAACTTCCCAACCGGAATCGGCGTCAAAGCGCGGAACGACGAGCAGCTTTTCCTGTTGTGCGATCTGCTGAAGGTCTCGGGTGATGTCCATATCGATTTAGACGGCGCGCGTCCATCCTCATGTGAAAAGTTAACGGGAAAGCACCGAGGATATCGGGCTTGATCCGCCTGAAGAACACGGGCCGCATAGAGGCCAACAACTGATGCGGCTTGCAATATCGTGCGGGCCATGCCGTTGCATAGGAATAGAAGCCGTGGCGCCATATGGCGATCAGTCGATCAGCGGGACGAACTTAAGGATATGTTCGGCGACGCAAACCAGTTCACCGGCTTGATTGACCACCTCCAGCTTGGACACGGCACGTCGCCTCTCCAGATCGACGCTCTGCACGCGATACGTATAAGTCAGCGTGTCACCGATAAGCGCAGCCTTGAGAAAGCGAACCCGGTCATATCCAAGTGAGACGGGCGTCTCGCCTGCGTCGCGCAGTCCCGATAGCCGCTCCACTACCTCTGTCGAGCAATGCGACATCCACGCGACGAGCAGGGCCCCGTGCGCGATACGCGTTTTGTAGGGCGATCTGGACATGATCTCCATGCTCATGTGAGCTGGAGAGAAGTCGCCGCTCAGTCGCGCAAAGTCGTCGATGGCACCCGCCGTGACCTCTTTCGTCAAAACGACTTCGTCACCTACTTCCAGATAAAAAATACTGCCCAAGGAATTGCTCCGATAGAGGCCGATTGATGTTTTTAGAACGCGGCAACAGCCTCGTGTGCCGCGGAATAATTTCCTCCGGCGTCAACTCGATATATCAACCGAAAATTCGACGAAGGCCGCCCCTTCCTTGAGGATCGAATTGTTAGGCGGCTTGCGGCGCCCAAAGGGTTGGGCCTCCCGCCTCTTCATATCCCGGTGGGCCGCTTCGGCTCACCACCTCGAGGAACTGCCCCCACGGAGCGCGCAGGTAAACCCACGTAAGCCCTTTCATCGGTCCGGACTCGACGTACGTCGGCCCCTCCAGCACGTCCACACCTATCTCTCTCAAGTTGTCCGCAGCGGCCACGGCATCGTCGACCTGGAAGGCCATGTGAAATCCGCCCACTTCGCTATTGCGCTTGAGCGCGGATTGCTGCGTCTCACCGGAGTATTCAAAAAGCTCGAGGTTTGCGCCGCTTCCACAGCGCAGCACCTTGATGTTTTCGATGCGGCAATGCTCGGGAACACCCAGGCGCCGAGCCATATACGCGTTATCCGCAACGACCGGGCCCGTTTCCAGGATAGTGACTGCCCCAAAAGCCTTCTCAAAGAAACGGACCGCTTCGTCCAGGTTAGGGACCGTAAAGCCTACGTGCTCCATGCCATATGATTTCATCTCGCATTTCCGTTTGCCGACACCAGTTTGAAGGTCGATCAATTCGACGTCCCTGCTACAAAAGCAGCGCGTAAGTCCCAGGGTCCGAAACTAAAACGCTGGCTTGACCGTGTCGACGTTCTCCTTCGTCACGCGCACCGTCGGCAAAACAATTTTGGGCGGTACCTTTTCGCCTTTCAGAATTTTGAGCGCAACGGCCATGCCTTCAGTGCCGGCCGGCGGATACAGCCATGTCGCCGATTCATCTCCCGCCCGGATTGCGTCGAACTCCTCTTTCTGCCCGTCGAGCCCGGTTACCTTGATCTCCTTGGACCGCCCGCTCTCCTTGATCGCCTGGATCGCGCCAAGCGCCATCTCACCGTTCGCGGCGAACACCATGTCGATCGTGCCTTGCGGATGCGCCTGAAGGATGTTTTGCATGACCTCATACGCTTTGGGCCTACGGTAATCGCCAGGCTGCGACGCAACGATCTTGACGTCGGGATATTTCTTCACGACGGACAAAAAACCGCCGACCCGATTAAGTGATGTCTCGTCCCCGGGAATGCCTTCAATAACCACGACATTACCTTTGGGCTTGCCGTTCTTCTGAGCCAGGCTGTCGACAAAGAATTGCCCGGCGTCGGCACCCAGCCCGCGGTTATCTCCCGAGACCATGGTGATTGCGCCAGCATTTTCGATTGGCTTGCCAACGAACATGTACGGAATGCCGCGTTCTTTCAGACTCTGCAACTCCTGACGCAGGCCCTCCGCCTTGCCCGCCTGAACCAGCAGCAGCTTGATCCCCTTCGACTGCATATCCTCAATGCCGGCGATCTGAGTCGCTACATTTCCCTGTCCGTCAGTGGCAAGAAGCCTGACGCCAGCAGTATTAGAAGCTGCTTCGATCTGCTTGCGCTGATTTGCGAGCCAGGGGTGGTCCAGACTCTCCTGCGACAGCCCTATTGTGTCCGGCGCGGCCCACGCCGCACCCATGGCACTGAACAACAGTGTCGCCGCAGTCAAGGCATGCGCAATGGTTGAGTGTTTCATTTCGTCTCCTGTGTGTCGGGTACCTATCGGCCCCTGGAACGGCTGAGCTGAGCGTGAATCAGGACGGCTATCACGATGATTGCGCCCTTCACGATCAACTGTGTGTAAGCCGGGATGTTAAGAAGGTTGAGCAAGTTGTTGAGCACGCCGATCAGCAGCACACCGATGATCGTCCCGCCAATCCCGCCCGCGCCGCCGGCAAGACTCGTCCCGCCAACGACGACCGCCGCGATTGCGTCGAGTTCGAGGCCTTTGCCGAGATTGGCCTCCCCAATGTTCAATTGCGCCGCCATGACGATGCCGCCGAGTCCGGCGAAGAACCCGGACAAGCAGTACGCGATCACCCGTACCCGATCAACAGCGACACCCGAGAGGCGCGCCGCTTCAACGTTGCCGCCCACCGCGTAGACATGCCGCCCGTAGCGTGTCTTCTTCAGGATCACGACCGAGGCCAGCGCCATCAGGATGAACAGGATGGCTTGCACCGGAATACCGCCGAGCCGGCCGCGGCCAATCCATCCGAGTGAAACAGGCACGCCGATCACCGGTTGGCCATCGGAATAAGCCAGACCGACACCAACGAGCGCCGTCATCATGCCGAGGGTGACAATGAACGGCTGGATGCGTCCTTTGGTCGTGATGAAACCGTTCAGCCAGCCGCAGGCCAGAGCGACAGCAAGTCCGCCGGCAAGCGATGCAACAGGCCCGTACGGTTTAAGGCCCGCAACAGCAAGCGTCGTCAACGCGAGGATCGACCCGACCGACAGGTCGATGCCAGCGGTGAGGATGACGAATGTCATGCCCAGGGCAGTCAGACCAACTACCGACACTTGTCTCACTACGTTTAGCAGATTGTCAGGAGTAAGAAAGAACGGTGACGACAACGATGCTGCGACGCAGAGCAACAGAAAAATTGCCAGGATGCCGTACCGCTGAAACAGTTCGATACGATGGTATGCGTTGTTGGAGAAACGCTCGCTGGAATTAACATTCGGTAGTGATTTGGCCAGGGCCATGATTACCTCGCAATCATTTGTAGAACGGACTCTTCGGTTGATCCGAGCGCCATGGCCTCACCCGTGACCACGCCGTCGCGGACGCCGACAATGCGATCCGCCATACCGATCAATTCCGGCAATTCAGAAGAAATCAGGAGTACTGCTTTACCTGATCGTGCAATTTCATCAATGAGCCGATAAAACTCGGTCTTCGCGCCCACGTCTACGCCGCGTGTTGGCTCATCCAGAATCAGCAGCGAAAAGGAACTCGCCATCCATTTGCCGAAGACCACTTTTTGCTGGTTGCCACCGGAAAGCGTCACGACCGGCACTTCCACGCTCGAGGCCGATACCGCTAGTTGCTTGCAGACTTTTGCGACCCGTTCCCGTTCCCTGCGGCTTTCGACAAAACCTAACCGGCAGATGCTGCGCAACGTGGGCAAGATGGCGTTCTCGCGAATGCTCAAGCCCAGCACGAGTCCTTGCAACTTGCGATCTTCCGGAACAAGCGCAATGCCCGCCGCGATAGCCTGCGACGGAGATTGCGGCCGATGGCTTTGGCCCCGGAACGAGATGCGGCCAGCGGCGATGTTCTCGAGGCCGAAGATTGCTCTGGCAACCTCTGTCCTGCCTGCACCAACGAGTCCGGCAAGACCCACCACTTCCCCCGCACGGACGCTAAAGGTCATGTCCCGCACCCGTTCTTCCAGACGCAGACCCTCGACCTCAAGCACGATCTCGCCGGTCGTTACCGGCCGCTTTTCTGGAAAGCGTGTATCGAGTTCACGACCCACCATGAGCCGGATCAACGACTCCCGGTTAAGTTCTGCGACGGGCCGCGTGCACACGGAGCGCCCGTCCTTCATCACCGTGCAGGTGTCACAGAGGTCGAAAATTTCATCCAGCCGATGCGAGACATAGATGATTGTCACGCCCTCGCTAGAGAGCTTTCTGACCACGTTATAAAGCAATGTCATTTCGTGGTCGGATAGCGTTGCCGATGGTTCGTCCATGATCAGCACACGCGCGGAAACGGCTAACGACTTGGCGATTTCCACAAGCTGCTGCTCGGCGACAGACAAGGTACCGACACGCCGGCGGACATCGATTGGCGCGCCAATACGCTCCAGCAGCGCCTGTGCTTCGTGGCGCATGGACTTGCTCTCAAGCAGTCCGCCTCCGACGCGCTCGCGCCCCAGGAAGATGTTTTCTGCGACGTTCAATCCGGGTATCAGATTGAACTCCTGGTAGATGGTCGATACGCCTGCTGCGGCCGCTTTACCAGGTGACTCCGGCGCATAGGGTTCTCCGTCCAGCAGCAATTCACCTTCGTCTGGAGCAATGGCGCCACTCAGGATCTTGATGAGCGTCGATTTGCCTGCCCCGTTCTCACCGACCAGTGCATGGACCGACCCCTTGCTGCACGCGAAGGCAATCTGATCAAGGGCGCGGACACCGGGGTAAGCCTTGCTGATTCCTCTAACTTCAAGTGCATTCATGGCGCCCCTCTTGAGTTGGCAACGCGAGAAGATAGGTCGCTCAGGCGACTTGCAACTGGATCTTCAGCACGCTCTTGTCTTCCGCGAGACGTGCGAATGCGTGTTCGACATCGTCGAGCCGATAGATCGTAGTGAGAAACGGCGCTACGTCGATACGCTTGTAGCCGAGTAGAGTCGCTGCCTCGTGCATGTCGTCGCCCATTCCTGCCACACTTGCCTGCACGCCCTGCTCTCGCAGAACGAAATCAAGCGCTGAAATTCGGAACGTGTGGCCCGGCTTGGCCAAACCGAATGCGATCACACGCCCGCCCGGGCGGATCAACGCCAGCGCCCTTTCATAGAGATCAGTCGAACCGACGCTCTCAATCGCGACGTCGACACCGCGGCCATCAGTTGCGGCCCGCACGGCGGTTTCCAGTTGCGCAGCGTCGGCCACGACAAAATCCGCGCCGAGGTCTTTCGCGAGTTGCGCGCGCTGCGCGTTAGGCTCGGCCACGATGATCGGTGCCGCGCCCGAACGCAGCGCCAGCTGCAAATGCATCTGGCCGATCGGCCCTGCACCGATGACGAGCACGCTTTCTCCCAGCCGCAAATGACTCTTGCGAAACGCACGCACGATGCATGAGAGCGGTTCGACCATCGCGCCCTCTTCGATCGACATCGCAGCCGGCAACGGAACGACGGCATAGGCCGGCACCCGCACGTATTCAGCCATGCCGCCGTTCACGTGAATACCGAGTTGAACCATCTGCGGACAATTGAGAATTTCATTCTTGCGGCAGTAAAAGCAGCTGCGGCAACCGAGGTTGATATCGGCCGTTACCGGCTGGCCGACGCGCAGTCCTTGCACATCTGAGCCCATCTCCGCGATCGTCCCCGAAAATTCATGGCCCGGAATCAATGGCAGGCGATCAGCAGAGTAGTTGCCGTGATAGATGTGCAGGTCGGTGCCGCAGATACCGCAGCGCTCTACCTTGATCAACACATCGGACGCGCCGCATTCAGGAATCGGCACGTCACGCAACTCGAACTGCTTCGGCGCAACGAGTACAGCAGCTTTCATGACTTTCTCTCTGTCGATAAACGCAAGGACGACATCGCCTCTGCCGCATGGCGAACCGCGGCGGTGAGGCTGGAAGGCGGGTGGCGAGCCGGACAGTTCGTTCCAGCCCGGCCAGGTTCTTCAGTCAGGTTTGTTGAGGAGTCGGGGCGTCCTGGCGGATCAGTTCGCGGCGCTTCAGCTCGGCCCAGAACGCGGGTGGAATGTCAGCCCTGAAGGTTTGGAGGTTGTCTTCCAGCTGCGCGACCGTTCGCACGCCGGGAATGTTGGTCGGGATCGCAGGATGACCCAAAACGAATTGCAGCGCCGCCGCTTTGAGCGGCACCGAGTATTCGTGACATACCTGCTCCATCTTGCGCACGCGTTCGAGGATCACTTCAGGCGCAGGTGCATAGTTGTACTTCGCACCTGCCACCGCACCCGTTGCCAGAATGCCGCTGTTATAACCGCCCCCGAGAATCACCGAGACTTGCCGCTCCTCGCACAGGGGCAGGAAACCGTCCAGCGCATCCTGTTCGAGCAAGGTGTAGCGGCCCGCCAGCAGCAGGCAGTCGAAATCTTGCCGGCGGATCGCTTCGTGTGCGACCTGCCACTCGTTGACACCAAGACCCACCGCTTTCACGACGCCTTCGTCCCGAAGCTTTAGCAGTGCTTTCGAGGCACCAGCCATGGCAGCCTCGAACATCTCAGGCTGACGCTTGCCATGTGTAAATACGTCGATGTCGTGAATCAGCGCAATGTCGATATGTTCCAGCGCGAGCCGCTGCAGGCTGTCTTCGATCGACCGCATCGTGCCGTCATAGCTGTAGTCGAAAACAGGTTCGAACGGCAACCCGTCAATCCACGGAGCGAAGTTGATCTCGGCGCGCTTGCGCGGCTTCAGAATGCGTCCAACCTTGGTCGACAGTACAAACTCTTCACGCGGATACCAGCGCAGTCCCTGCCCGCAGCGCGCTTCGCTTAGACCGTGGCCGTACATGGGGGCGGTGTCGAAGTAGCGCACGCCTGCGTCCCACGCTGCCTTGAGCAAGGCGGCCGAATCCTCTTCACTGATCGGCCTGAAGATATTGCCGATCGGCGCAGCGCCAAAACCCATCACAGTGGTTTCGAGCCCTGAGCGCGGCCATTTACGTTTTGCTACTGGATCCATTCCTTGTCTCCTGTGTCGACCAGAGTTGGCGCTTGCCCGGCCTGTGCGAAGTAGTTGTTTCCATGAGTTCAGTTGCCCATCCGATCCAAACTTTAGTAACTCACCAGATGGTTACTTAGAAATGATATTAGGCCGCTGCGAAACATCTATCAAGCGGGTTTTCCCTGACTTCCTGCGGCTTTGTGCAACTTTCGATCAGGCACTTACAGTTGCGTCATTGCAGCGGCCCTGGCGCGTACATGATCAGGGCATAAGCCGCAGAAAAGCGGCCATCACGTCCACCGAGCTTTCGAGTAGATGACGGCCCGGATGCGTAGCGAGGCCGCGCGCCGAGGCGTCTTCAAGCAGGCGCGTTTGTGCGGGTTTCATGATGAGGTCCGCCACCACTGCGTTCGGACTCGCTCCAGTCAAATCGATCGGTAGCGGATCGCTCGTGCGCATCCCGCATGGCGTCGCGTTGACGATCAGATCGTGTGTCGCCTGCGCGACCGGAGCGCTTCGGCGGATCAGCGTAGACGTGCGACGCGAGCGCAGTGCATCTTCCAGGCGTTGCAGCGATTGGGTGTTGCTATCGAACAGATCAAGCGACGCGACTCCCGCATCGACCAGGGCGTGTGCGACTCCCGCGCCTGCGCCGCCGGTTCCAACAAGCAGCACCGACTTGTCGCGCACCACATGGTTGCAGGCATGGAGTCCCTGCACAAAGCCGACGCCATCAAACATGGCGGCCGCCCACGTGCCGTCCGCTTCCCGGCGCAGACAGTTGACGCTGCCGGTCTGCCGGGCCGCCTCGGACAAGTCCGCAGCGTAAGCGGCTGCAGCAATCTTGTGCGGCACGGTAACGACCACGCCCGCCAGGTTGACGATGCTCCGCAAGCCTTCGAGTACAGCACCGAGTTTCGCGGGCGGGACCTGCAGCGGAATCAGTACGGCATTGACGTCGTGCCGCTCGAACAGCGCGTTGAACAGTTCGGGCGATTTCGCCTGCCCGATGGGGTCGCCCACGATAGCGACGATCCTTGTGTCTCCGTCGATCTGCATCAGGATGTGCCCCCGTGCCGAAGCGTGATACGTTCAATCAACCGTTGCACGCGCAGTGCGTCTTCGCCAACAATGGAAGGTGCCCGATCCTCGCGGATAGCCGCGCAAAAATCCTTGATCAACTCACGATGCGCGGTATGAGAAAAGTCCATCGGCTTCGCACTGAAGCCCGAAGAAGACGGATCGCGAAATTCATCGGTGCGGCCATCCTGGAAGACCACGCGCAGAGCGCTTCCTTCGAGCGCCGCCGTGCCGTTTTTGCCGGCCACTTCAATGCGTTCAGGAAAGCCGGGAAACGCCGCGGCGGTCGCAAGCACATAACCGGACGCGCCACTTTCAAATCTGAGGGCGGCGCTTGCGAAGTCCTCAGCTTCCATCGAATGCAACAAGGTCGTCGCGGTTATGCCCGTCACGGACGACACGTCGCCCGCCAGCCACATCAGCAGATCCAGCGAATGGATCGCTTGCGTCATCAGTACGCCGCCGCCATCGCGAGCATAGGTGCCCCTGCCGGGTTCGTCGTAGTAAGACTGCGGACGCCACCAGCGCAGATCGAGTCCCACATAAGCGAGCGGACCGAGCGCGCCGCCGTGAACCAAAGCAGCAAGCCGCTGCACGGCAGGTCGGAAACGGTTCTGAAACACGACACCGAGACGCACGCCAGCGTCGTAGCATGCTTGCACCAGAACTTCAGCGCGTGAAGTCGAGATGTCCAGCGGCTTTTCAAGCAACACATGTTTGCGCGCTGCCGCAGCTCGCAGGACAAGATCGAGATGCGTGTGCGGCGGCGTCAAGATCAGAACGGCGTCGACACCGGGATCTTTAAGCACACGCTCGTACGATTCACCGAGTGGGAAGCCATACTGATGCGCAAATGGCTCGAGCCGTTCACGCGAGCGGCCCACCACACTAACCACTTCTACTTGGTCGCGCAGGTCGTTGAGCGCGAGCGCGTGGGGTGTGGCGGCGAGGCCGACGCCTACGATTGCAATTCGGGTCTTGTGCATTCTGGCGTCCCTGTTGGGATTAGGGATCGCGTTAGACCGACGCGGTCAGCGCGGGCACCGTGTCGAACAGATCGCCGACAAGACCATAATCGGCAACGCTGAAGATCGGTGCTTCGTCATCCTTATTGATTGCTACGATGACCTTTGAGTCCTTCATGCCCGCCAGATGCTGGATGGCACCCGAGATTCCGATGGCAATGTACAACTGCGGCGCGACGATCTTGCCGGTCTGGCCAACCTGATAGTCGTTCGGCACGAAGCCCGCGTCGACCGCGGCGCGCGATGCCCCCAGTGCTGCGTTCAGCTTGTCGGCTAGCGGTTCCAGAACCTTCTTGTAGTTTTCGCCGTTGCCCAAACCGCGGCCACCCGAAACGATGATCTTCGCCGACGTAAGCTCCGGACGGTCCAGCTTCGTCACTTCACGGTTCACGAACCGTGACAGGCCGGTGTCTGGTGCGGCTTCGATTATCTCGATCGTTGCGCTGCCGCCTTCTGCTGCAACGGCGTCGAAACCGGTTGCGCGGACCGTGATCACCTTGATCGGATCAGTCAATTGAACTGTCGCGATCGCATTGCCTGCATAGATCGGGCGCTCGAAGGTATCGGCGCTGACCACTGCAGTAATGTCGCTGATCTGCGCGACGTCCAGCTTCGCGGCAATGCGCGGCGCGATATTCTTGCCATAGGCGGTGGCCGGCACAAGGATGTGTGTGTAGTCCCTCGCAATCCCGAGCACCGTTGCTTCGATATTTTCCGCCAGACCCGCTTCGAGTTGCGGGGCGTCGGCCAGCAGCACCTTTGAAACACCAGCGATTCTCGCTGCTGCATCCGCTGCAGCCTGCGCGTTGTGACCCGCAACCAGCACGTGAATGTCGTCACCCATCTTTTGAGCGACTGCAATCGTGTTCAACGTTGCGGGCTTGATCGATAAACCATCGTGTTCAGCAATTACCAGATTCGTCATTTCGTCCATCTCCTCACAACACCTTGGCTTCGCTCTTTAGCTTCTCAACCAGCGTCTTTACATCCGGCACTTTCGCACCAGCCGCGCGTTGCGGCGGCTCGACAACCTTCAGGATCTTCAGGCGCGGTGTCACATCAACACCCAGTTCTACGGGTTTGAACGTTTCCAGTGGCTTTTTCTTCGCTTTCATGATGTTGGGCAGCGTCACGTAACGCGGCTCATTCAGACCCAGATCCGTGGTAATCACGGCTGGCAAGCTCAGGGACAGCGTTTCCGACCCGCCATCGACTTCACGCGAAATGATTGCCCGGCCGTCGGCCACCACCACCTTTGACGCAAAGGTGGCTTGTGGCAATCCAGCAAGCGCCGCCAGCATCTGGCCCGTCTGGTTCGAATCGTCGTCAATGGCCTGCTTGCCGAGGATAATCAGCGATGGCTGTTCCTTGTCGATCAGCGCCTTCAGAAGTTTTGCCACCGCGAGCGGCTGCAACTCTTCTGATGACTCGATCAGGATTGCGCGATCCGCGCCGATCGCCAGCGCCGTGCGCAACGTTTCCTGGCATTGCGTCACGCCGCAAGACACGACAATGACCTCCAACGCTACCCCCGCTTCCTTCAGACGTACCGCCTCTTCCACCGCGATCTCATCGAATGGATTCATGGACATCTTCACGTTCGCGACATCCACGCCGCTACCGTCTGATTTCACGCGTACCTTCACGTTGTAGTCAACCACACGCTTGACTGGCACCAGAATTTTCATCTGCAACAACTCCCTCAATAAAAACCGGCTAGAAGCAACCGGATCAGAATTCACTTGATGATCAGTACCTTCGAGCGGTCGAAGGCAACAGTCACTGCAATGATCAGGATCACCCCGAACACGATCTGCTGCGCAAACACGCTGATACCCACAAAGGTCATGCCAACTCGCGCAACCGATACCAGCAACGCGCCGACCAGCGTTCGCGCAATGCCTCCCGATCCGCCGGTTAGCGCAGTCCCGCCGACAATCACCGCGGCAATGGCGGGCAGCAGGAACTGGTTCGCCAGCGTGGGCGATCCGCTACCCAGGCGTCCGGCCATCACAACGCCAGCGAGCCCGGCAAAAAACGACGACGTGGCGAACACCAGGCACTTGGTCCGCGGCACACGCAAGCCCGACGCGATAGCCGCAGGCTCGCCCGCGCCTATGGCATCAACGTGCCGCCCGAACACGGTCGAGCGATGCAGGAACAGGCAAAATGCGAACACCGCGACGCCGAGCAGGATCTCGTGCGGCACGCCGAACGAGGAACCAGTGGTCCAGCCAAGCGACGCGTTGCGCATCTCGTCGCTGATCCCGATCGAGCGCGTACCCGATAGCGTCAGCGCAGCCGCTGATGCGATCCCGCCCACGGCGAGCGTCGCAATAAATGAAGGAATCCTTAGCACGGTCTGTATCACACCGCTCAGCAAGCCAATCCCAAACGACGCGGCGAGCGCAATCACTGCCGCCAAGGCGCCATAACGCGGCAGCAACATGGCGACGATCACGCTCGAGAGCGACGCGACCGCCTGCAATGACAGGTCGATGCTGCCGAGCAGCACCACGAACGTCGTGCCGGCCGCCATGATGAACAACGTGGAACTGTCGGCCAGCAAGCCTAGCTGCGTCGACGGCGCAAGGAAACTTGGCTGCGCTATTTCAATCAGCAAATACAGTGCGACCAGGGCGACGAAAGGCGCGTTTTCGCCAAGCTTCGCTTTGAGAGTTGCGTTCAGATGTGGCATGTTGACCTCAGACCATGTGTTCTACGATTTCGACCTGCGAGGGCTTTTGCCCGACAACGCACGGCAGGATGGTTTGGGCGCGCCCGTCGCGCATCACCATCACGCGGTGGCTGAGACCGAGAATTTCTTCGAGGGTGTCGCCGGTGAGCACCACGGCAACGCCCTCCGCGCTCAATTCGCGGATGAGCTGATAGACCTCCTCCTTCGCACCAACATCCAGGCCGCGCGTGGGGTGATCGAGCACGAGAATCCGGCTGCCCGCAAAGCGCCATTTCGCCAGCACCACCTTCTGCTGATTGCCGCCTGACAAGTTGCGGCAGGACGCGTCAGGGCCTGGCGTCTTGATCCGCAGACGTTGGATCCACTCGGACGCAATCAAGCGTTCGCCCGCCTTCTGCACAATACCGGCGCGGCTGACTGCGCCCAGACGCGGCAACGTGAGGTTTTGAGCCACGCTCATCTGGGTCACGAGCCCTTCCACCTTTCGCTCGCGCGGGACGTATCCGATCCCGAGCGCGACGGCATGAGTCGCCTGCGGCCTGAGACGAGTCGTGCCCACGATCACCTCTCCGCTGTCTAGTTTTTCGAGCCCCGCGATCACGCGGCAGAGTTCTTCGCGACCTGAACCGACCACCCCCGCCACGCCGAACACCTCGCCGTTACAGACCTCGAACGACACATCGTTCAACGCGTGACCAAGCGATGCGTGGCTCACCGAAAGCGCCACCTCGCGGCGACAGGGTTTTTGCAGGTTCTCGCGGTAGTACTCGCCGTGCATCGAACGGCCCACCATCAATTCGTGCAGCTTCGCCACTGACGCACTGGCCGCCGGCATTTCGGCGACCACCTTGCCGTCCTTCATCACGTACACGCGGTCGCTAAGCGACAAGAGTTCGTCCAGCCGATGCGAGACAAACACGAACGAAGCGCGCGACTTGAGTTCGCCCACGAGCCGAAACAGAATCTCGATCTCTGCGGCCTCGAGTACCGAGGTGGGTTCATCGAGAAGAATGACCGGCGTGCCGCCGGTCCGGCTCGCGAGCGAAAGGGCTCGCGCCAGCTCCACCATCTGGCGCTGACCAAACGACAGGTCCTCGCACAGCGTCAGCGGATCGACGTCCAGATGCACCGTCGCAAGCTCTTTGCGCGCAGCGCGCTTGAGCTTCGTCCAGTTCAGGCGCCCGAAGCTAACAAAGTCCTCTTCGCGACCCAGGAACAGATTCTCGGCAACGGTCAGGTTGGGCAGGATCGACTGTTCCTGGTACACCATCGCGATGCCCTTCGAAGTGGCGTCGCGCGGGTTACGAATCACAAGCGGCTGGCCGTTGAGCATGATCTCGCCGGTGTCCTGGTGGTACGCGCCCGTGAGCAGTTTCATGAGCGTGGACTTGCCCGCGCCGTTCTCGCCGATCAGGCCAACAATCTCGTTCGGCCTGATTTCGATGGATACATCGTCCAGGGCAAGCACGCCGGGAAAGCGTTTGGTGACGTTCTTCAGTACAAGCATGTCTATTCTCCGGCACTTACTTGACGATGCGCCGACGCGAGCGATTAAGCGCTAACGTAACGGCGACGATAATCAGGACTCCCTGGATCCCCTGCTGAACATAGGGAGGCACGCCGAGCAGAACCATGCCGTTGGCGAGCACCACCACCACGAGCGTGCCGATCAGCGTGTTCATCGGACTGCCGTTGCCGCCGGCGAGCGATGTTCCGCCTACGACGATTGCCGTAATGGCGACGAACAATTGCCCATTGGCTATGAGCGCATGACCCTGCCCGTATTGCGCGACGGAGAGAATGCCTGCCACCCCGTAAAAGGCGCCGGCCAGCGCGAATATGGCGATGCGCACACGGCTGACCCTCACGCCGCTCAGGCGGGCGAGATCCTCTCCGCCGCCAATAGCCAGGGTGTGACGACCCAACAGCGTATGCCGGTAGATGAACCACGCCACGCCAAGCGACAGCACCGCGATCCACACGGATAACGGCAGGCCGAAGTAGCGCGTGATCGAGATCGAACGCAGCGCCGTGTCGCTGACGCGGATCGTATTGCCTGACAACCATGCCGTTCCGATCCCCGACGCGACAAAACCGACCGCCAGCGTGGTGATGAACGACGGGATGCGCAGGAACACATGCAGCACGCCGTTGGTAAGCCCCAGGACCGCCCCCGCGGCAATCGCCACCGCCAGCACCCACAGCCCGAAGTGATTGTCGTTGTACGAGTTCTCAACGAGCATCGACACGGTAATGGCCGAGACCGCCACAATGCCTTCCGCCGACAAATCAATGCTGCCGAGCTGAATGACGAAGGTTCCACCCAGTGCGATGGTGAGCGGGATGGCGGCGGCGATCGCGATTCTCGACAGGTTCATCGGGTCGAAAAAATCGTGATTGAACGCGCCGATGCATACGCCAAGCGCCAGGAGAACCAGTAGCGGCGAAAATCGTCGTACCAGTGCGCGCGTCGAAACGAACCGGGTCCCGGTTGTTGGTAAGCGTATGGCCTGCCGGGTAGGCGCTGCGGTGAGCTTGTTCATCGATACACCACGGGTCCCGCCACTCGGGCATAAAGGTTGGTCCAGTCAATGCTTGGCGCCGACTCGCGGGCAATCACCGTCTGAACATTGAGCTTCGTCACGAGCGTCGCCTTGCAGAACGACTCGCGCTGGTCCTTGGGCAAGGTCGCGACATCGACCTTTTTGCTCTTCGCCTGAAGACCCATCGACAGGCCAATGCCGCCCAGCCAATAAGGGTCCCAGTCGACCGTTGTCACGAGTTCCCCCACCTTGACGGCCGCGAGGCCGGGCGTGGTGCCATCCATTCCGGACACCGGCAACTGACCCGCGAGTCCTTCGGCACGGAGCGCTTCGATCGCGCCGAGCGCCATGTCGTCGTTGGCTGCCCACACGCCCTTCACCTTCGAGTTGAAGCGAGTCAGCCAGGCCTGCATGATCGGGAAAGCCTTTTGCGAATCCCAGTCGGCAACCTGGAAATCCAGCAACTCGATACCCGGAAACTTCTTCAACGCGGCCATCAGCCCTGCCTTGCGTTCAATGGCCGGCACGTTGCTGAAAATACCGCCGAGCGCCACGACACCGCCCTTGCCGCCCATGGCCTTGAACAGTTCGGTCGCGGTCGCCTCGCCGTATGCCACGCCATCGAATGAAAGATGCGCGACGTAGTTCGGGTTGAAGTCCCACGGATGCAGGTCTTTTGGCTTGTTCCAGATCGTTGTCACGTACGCGCCGGCCTTCTGGCATGTCTCGACGATGACCCTTGCGTCCGCGGAATCGTTCGGGTCGATATTGAGGACGAGGTTGCCGCCTGTCTTCTGCAGCAGTGCACGAATGTCAGCAATACCTTTTTCCGAGCTGCCTTCCGTGGTGAGCGGCACATAGGGCAGCCCAACGCTTTTGGCAAAGTTCTGGGCGCCCTTGTTGAATGCGGTGTAGTAGGGGTTGGTCAGTGAGCGAAACGAACAGGCGAGCGTGGTCTGCTCTGCACCGAACGAAAGACCCGACACCCCGCCACCAGCCACGGCGATGGCGGCGCCTGCGCCGAGTTTGATGAAGTCGCGTCGTGAAACGCCTGCGCGCTGGTCTTGTTTGAACATGATGTCTCCTCCGAGCAAAAAACCCTGTTATCAGGGATGGATAAATAACCAGATATTTACTGGAAACGGGAAGGCTGCACTGTGTGCGAGCCTCCTTGTTCCTGTGTGGTGACCGTGTTCAGGCGGCCGCTGTTTCATGCTTCTTGTGACCTGCGGTGCTCGCGAGCCGCCCCGACACGTGGGACGGTTGCGCCACCCGGCCGCGGACCAGGTCAGCGGCCTTCTCGGCAATCATCAACGTGGGAGCGTTCGTGTTCGAGCTGACAATACGCGGCATGACTGACGAATCCGCGACTCGCAAACCCACGATGCCATGTACGCGCAGTTGCGGATCAACGACCGATGCTTCATCGACGCCCATCTTGCACGTACCCACGGGGTGATAGCCGGTGCGCCCGTACTGCTTCGCATACAACTCGTACTCAGCCTGCGAACGAACCTTGCCTCCGGGGAAGTGCTCGCTCTTGATGTACTTGCGCAACGCGCCCTGACTCATGATTTCGCGGCTCTGACGGATACCCTCGACGGCGACCTTGAGATCATAAGGATCACGAATGTAAGCAGGATCGATCACCGGTGCATCGGCCGGATCAGCACTGTGCAACGTGACGCTGCCCCGGCTGTGCGGCCGCAGGAAATATGAATTGAGCGTGCAGCCCGAACCTGACGGCACCGGCGGCACGCCGGCCTCGACACCCGCCCCCGGCAGGAAATGAAACTGCAGATCCGGTGTCGGCACGCTGCTGTCCGAATACCAGAACGCGCCACCTTCAGCTATGTTCGACGTGACCGGCCCTTTGTTGAACAGTTTGTACTCCAGGCCGGCAAGCAGCATCATGTGCTTCTTCGCGTACTTGTCGAGGCTATAAGGACCGTTGAGTTCGTAGACAATATCGATGTCAAAGTGATCTTGCAGATTCTGACCGACACCGCTCAACGCATGCACGGGCTTGATGCCCGCCCGCTCCAGATCCTCCGGACGGCCGATGCCGGAGAGCATCAGCAGCTTCGGCGAACCTATCGCGCCGGCAGTGACGATCACCTCACGTTCGGCGCGCGCGATTTCCACGTTCGCGCGTTCGCCGCGCGGCGCAAACTCAACACCCACTGCACGGCTGTTCTCGATCACCACGCGTGACACAAGGCAGTCGGTGCGAATCGTGAGATTGGGTCTTGGGCGCGCATCGCGCAGATAGCCCACTGCCGCGCTGCAGCGTTTGCCATTGCGTTGCGTCACCTGATATACGCCGACGCCTGCCTGCTGCGCACCGTTGAAGTCACTGTTGTGCGGCATGCCTGCTTCCTGCCCGGCGAGGACAAAAGCCTTCGTCAACTCGTTGACCGTGATCAGATCCGACACACCGAGCGGGCCGCCCACGCCGTGATACTCGTTACACAGGCGCTCGTTGTCTTCCATGCGGCGCAAGTACGGAAGAACGCCGTCGCGAAAGCCCCAACCGGTGCAGCCATCGCGCTCCCAGCCGTCATAGTCGGCAGCTTGGCCGCGCGTATAGACCATCGCATTGATCGAACCGCCGCCCCCGAGCACGCGGCCCTGGGCGAAGGGAATCTGCCGCTTCTGTGTTTCCGCCACCGCCGCAGTGTGATAACCCCATGTCAACGGGCCGCTGGTCATCTTGAAGAACCCCACCGGCATATGAATGTACGGGTCGGTGTCGGCCGGGCCGGCCTCAAGCAGCAGCACCCGGATGTTTGCGTCCTCGCTCAGGCGAGCCGCCAACGCACAACCCGCAGCGCCGCCACCTACGATCACATAGTCATACATTGCTGTCTCCGATACTGTATTTTGTGGCCACGCGCTTGTAACGCGGCACTCACGTTTCGCGCGGCTCTGCGCGGCCGCCCGGGTTCAGGCACCACCAGACGGCTCACGCATTTCAGGCAATCCAGCGCGGGCGATTGCCGAGCTGGATATGCACCGACTTTAGTTCGGTGTATTCCTCGACGCCGTAACGCCCCGTTTCGCGCCCGATGCCCGACTGCTTGACACCGCCGATCGGCATTTCCGGGCCGCCCGTGATGGTGCAATTCACCCAGATCCGGCCCGCCTGTACCTCACGGAAGCTCTTGATTGCACCTTGCAAGTCGCGCGTCCAGATGCTGGCAGCCAAGCCGAAGGCCACGCCGTTCGCAAGGTGGATTGCGTGCTCAAAAGTGTCGAACGGCGTGACCGCCAGTATCGGCCCGAAAATTTCTTCCTGTGCGAGCGCGCTGCCGGGTTGCACGTTACGAAACACCGTGGGCTGGATAAATAGCTTATCGCCCTCATTGCTGCTGGTGCCCCCGCAAACAAGTTGCGCGCCGTCGCGCCGGCCGGCGTCAATATAGCCACGGATCTTGTCAAACTGGCGTGCTTCGACAATCGCGCCGACATGATTGGACGCGTCGAGCGGATCGCCCACCTTCACCTTTTCGAGCACCGCCTTCACGCGTTCGACGAGTTCCTCTTCAACCGAGCGGTGCACGACGAGACGGCTGCCCGACACACAGCATTGCCCTGCGTTGAAGGAGATTCCGAAGGCAATCGCGTCCGCGGCGTCGTCGAGATCGGCATCGGCGAATACGATCTGCGGATTCTTGCCGCCCAACTCGAGCCCCACCTTTTTCATGTTGCCGCCGGCCGCGGTGAGGACCGAACGTCCTACCGGCGTCGAGCCGGTGAACGAAATCATGTCCACATCCATGTGCTCCGCGAGTGCCTGCCCAATCACCGGCCCCAGCCCCGTTACAACGTTGACCACGCCATCGGGCAGGCCTGCTTCGGTGAGCAAGGCGGCGAGCTTGAGCGTCGTCGTTGGAGTCAGTTCGGCGGGTTTGACCACCACGGTGCAGCCAGCCGCCAGTGCGAACGGCAGACGTTCGGAAAGAATGAAAAATGGGAAATTCCATGGCGTGATGATGCCCACCACGCCGACCGGTTGCCGCACGACAAGACCGAACAGATCGTTTCCCAGCGTGTCATGCGAATCGCCGTGCACGACACGCGCGAGGCCCGCCGCATATTCCCAAATACCCGCAGCTGCGGTGACCTCGCCGCGCGACTGTCCGATCGGCTTACCGCTTTCGAGCGTCTCAAGATAAGCCAGCGTCTCTACGTTCTCACGGATCAGGCTCGCCGTTTTCAACAGTACCGCTGCACGTTGCTCGCCGGACAGCCGGGACCAGCGGCCATCGTCGAAGGCGCGCCGTGCGGCCGCGACGGCCATGTCCAGGTCTCCCCTGGAGGCCCGCGACGTGGCGGTGACCGGCACGCCGTGCCCTGGGCTCTTGCGCGACACCCATTCGCCAGTCGCGCCTGCATAGTCCTTGCCGTCTATGAACATCGGCGTACGGACCGGTTCGGACGGTAAGCGCAGCGAGGCTGCCAGTTCGCTCAAATCTCTCATTCCTGCCTCCAAGTGTGAAATTCCTTCAGTGCCGCTCTAACCATCTCGGATCGACGACAGCGGCGTCGCGCTGTTACCGTCCTGTCGCTGGCCTGATTCGCTCTGTCATTGGCCTGATTTTGCACCATCCGGTTACTTCCTAGCAACCCGCTTCTGGTTTATAGTCACCCCAGATGACGTCAACCGGCAGTCGCCCCGCCCTTCCTACTTTCACGACCCTATGACCGCTGAAACCATCACTCAACGTCGCGCTTCGAAACCTGCTACAGCGACTGTCGAGCGCCAGCCCAGGCAGCGAGATCCGGAGGTCACACGAGCACGCATTCTCGAAGCCGCGAAAATGGAGTTCGCGAAACTTGGCCTGGCCGGCGCTCGCGTCGAAGCCATCGCGACGCGCTCCAAGGCCAACAAGCGGATGATCTACCACTACTTCGGAAGCAAGGAAGAGCTGTTCGTGGCCGTGCTCGAAGACGCCTATGCCGACATCCGCATGGCAGAACTCAAGCTCGACCTCGATCATCTTTCGCCCCAGGATGCGATCGTCGCGCTCACCACGCATACTTGGAACTACTACCTGAAGCATCCTGAGTTCATGACGCTCGTGAACAGCGAGAACCTTCACAAGGCACGCCATGTGAAGAAGTCCGAACGGTTCAAGGAACTGCATCATGATTTCATTTCCATGTTGCAACGCATACTCGATCGCGGTATTGAAGCCGGAGTCTTTCGCAGCGGTGTCGACGTCCGGCAACTCCACATCACCATGGCTGCAGTCGGTTATTACTACCTGACCAATCGTTACACGAGCGGCCTGATCTTTGACTTCGACTTCATGAGTAAGGACGCATTGAAAGCGAGGCTCGACTTCAACATCGAGACGGTGCTCCGGCTGCTGCGCCCGTGATACACCGCGCCGGACCGGATCGCAGCGTGGCGGCGATCACTTTCCTCATCCGGCCTCAAGCCACCTTTGCCACCTTCGACTGCTTCGATTGCAAGAGCAGCGCGTCGTCCACCAGCGGACGAAACGCCATGCGCGCAAGCACATCGCGCTCAACATCAATTCCCGGCGCTACTTCAATCAGCCGCACCCCCGCCGCTTCCAGGCGAAACACAGCACGCTCCGTTACATAAAGGACTTCCTGGCCGGCGATGCGCGCCTGTTCACCGCTGAACGTAATGTGCTGCACGCGATCGACGAGTTTGGGCACACTGCCGGGCGACAGGATACTCAGGCGCTCTCCCGCCTGCTCGACCTGAAGGCCTTTTGCCTCGAACGTGCCGCAAAAGACGATCTTTCGTGCGCCCTGAGTAATGTCGATGAAGCCGCCCGGGCCTACCACCGTTGCCCCGAGCTTCGATACGTTGATATTGCCTTGACCATCCATCTCGCCCATGCCGAGAAACGAGATGTCCACTCCGCCGCCACTGTAGAAATCGAACTGATCGACACTCGACAGGATCGCTTCTGCGTTGCGTGCAGAGCCGAACATCGGGCCGTCGAGCATTGCGCCGTTGTGGATGCCCTGCTCAACCGATCCCCAGAATGTGCCAAGCCGCCCCTGTTGCGCCATCAAGCCCGGGATTCCGCCGGGAATGCCGAAACCAAAGTTCGCTGAATGGCCCTCGTGCAGTTCCAGCGCTGCGCGCGCGGCAATGATGCGACGAATACCCGTAGGCACTTCATAGAAGCCGTCGGCAATACTTCCGAGCGATTCGCCACTTAGCGTGGGGTCGTAATCGGCGACGGCGCACTGCGCCTGCGCCGGCGTCTCGACGAGCGTATCGACGAGGATGCCCGGAATGCGAACCAGCCGCGCAGGCACATACCCTGCCGGCTCGCGTTCCCTGACCTGAACGATCACGCGGCCGCCGCTGTTGTGCGCCGCCAGCGCTGCAGCGTAGACGTCGAGATCGGCCGGCTCGCGACGCAACGTGACGTTGCCGCCCGCATCCGCGGATGAACCGCGCAAAATCGCAAAGTCGACTTTGAAAGGCTTGTAGCGCAGGTATTCGCGGCCATCAAGCTCGATCAGTTCGACGAGATCTTCCGTCGCGCGCGCATTGATCTTGCCGCCATCGATCCGCGGATCGACGAAGGTACGCAAGCCGACGTGGGTGACCAGGCCCGGACGGCCCGCGCCAATTTCCCGCAACAGGGTGGAAATTGCTCCAGCGGGGAAGCTATAGGCTTCGAACGCGTTGTCCTTTGCCATTTGCTGCATGGCCGGCGACCAGCTCCAATGGCCGCCGATAACGCGCCGAACCATACCGGGGTGCGCGAAACGTCCCAAGCCGCTGCCCTTGCCGTCGCCAATTCCAAGCGCGTGGACCACCGTCAGATCGCGCGGATGGCCGGTCGCGAGAAACCGTTGCTCGAGTTTCGCGAGCACGGCGTCCGGTTCGAGCAAACCGCCGCCGTTACTGGCCAGCGCAATCGTCGCCCCATCGAAGATCTGTTCAACCGCGTCTTCGGCTTGCATCCAGTTTTTCAATCTACCCTCCAATCAATTCGGACCAAAGCTCGTCGATTGCAATCATCCGCCGAACTTAAATAACTATCCAGATGGTTACTTGTTGCTAATGTTGGCACAGGAAATCGTGGAATTCAAGAAGATATGCCTGACGCTCGGGTTTACCTTCACGAGCCGGAGCCCGGGATGAAACGGGTCAAGGAATTCGGCCTTAAAGCTCGTTGACATCACTCGTTCATTGGTTTTAAATAACCATCCAGATGGTTACTTGATTCGAATGTTGGCGCAGGAAATCACGTAATTCAAGCGGCATGCGCGACGCGCGGCCTACCTGCGACAGTAGCGCACACCACGCACAAACACGTATCGATCATGAAGACGGAGACAGCATGAGACTCTCAGAAACCCACCAACAGATTCGCGAGACCACCCGACGGTTCGCGCAAGAGGTGATTCGCCCGCTGGCCGAAGCGCTTGATCGCGAAGAGCGCTTCCCCGCAGAGATCTATAAGCAGATGGGCGAACTAGGTCTTTTCGGCATCACGGTGCCCGAGGACTTCGGTGGTGCCGGACTCGACGTCACCACGTACGCGCTCGTAATGGAAGAGCTCTCGCGAGGCTATGCGTCGGTGGCAGATCAGTGCGGCTTGCTCGAACTGGTCGGCACGCTGCTGAGCGTGCACGGCACCGAAGCCCAGCGCGCGCAGTACATGGCGCCATTGCTGCGCGCCCAGCTCAGACCCGCGTACTGCATCACGGAATCCGATGCAGGCACCGACGTGTCCGGCATTCGTACCACCGCCACGCGCACGGCCGAAGGCTGGGAACTGAGTGGCGCCAAGCTCTGGATCCACAACGCGCCGGTCGCTGACCTGGCGTTCGTGCTGGCACGCACCGATCCATCGGCGGGCAAGCGCGGCATGAGCATCTTTATCGTCGATTGCCATCTGGCGGGTGTTTCGAAAGGCCCGAAGGAACACAAGATGGGCCAGCGCGCCTCACAGGTGGGTGAACTGCATTTCGAGCGCGTAAAGCTCCCGCACGATGCGTTGCTCGGGCAGGAAGGCCGCGGCTTTCACATCATGATGAGCGTGCTCGACAAGGGGCGTGTGGGCATTGCCGCGCTCGCCGTCGGCATCGCGCAGGCGGGACTCGAGGCCGCGCTTGACTACGCCCAGACACGCAAGCAGTTCGGCAGCCACATCGCCGACTTTCAGGGAATCCAGTGGATGCTCGCCGACATGGCGAAAGATATTCAAGCCGCGCGCCTGCTGGTGCTCGATGCCGCTGAACGACTCGAAACCGGCGACCGGGCGAGCATCGCCTGCTCGATGGCCAAGTGTTTTGCCGGCGACACGGCGGTCAAGCACAGCGCCAACGCGGTGCAGATTTTTGGCGGCAGCGGCTACATTCGCGGCTATGAAGTCGAACGTCTGTATCGGGACGCCAAAATCACGCAGATCTACGAGGGCACGAACCAGATTCAGCGCACCATCATTGCCCGCGACCTGATCGCCAACGGAGCCTCGATATGAACGCACGCCCTATCGCATTGGTCACGGGCAGCCGGCGCGGCATCGGCCGGGCGATTGCGATCGAACTTGGCCGCGCCGGATTTGATGTCGCGCTCACCGATGTCGTGGCATCCGATGAACTCAACCAGGCCGTCGCCGAGGTCAGACGGACCGGCGCTCAGGCGATTCCCGTTGTCTCCGATCTCGCCGACATCGGCTCGCATCAGGCCACGCTGCTGGATATTGAAGCGCGGCTCGCCGGTCCGATCGATTGCCTCGTCAATAACGCGGGCGTATCGGTCATGTCGCGCGGCGACCTGCTCGACGTGACGCCCGAGAGCTTCGACCGCTGCATCGCCGTGAACACGCGCGGCACCTTCTTCCTGACCCAGGCATTCGCGAAACACCTGCTGGCCCGCTCGATAACCAGCGTCGCGCCTCATCCGAGCGTCATCACGATCACCTCGTCAAATGCAGTCGCCGCTTCGCCTCTGCGCGGCGAGTATTGCGTGTCAAAGGCGGGGTTGTCGATGGCAAACACGCTGTTCTCATTGCGCCTCGCGGAGCACGGCGTAAGCGTCTACGAAGTACAGCCTGGTCTGATCGAAACCGAAATGACTGCACCATCACGTGCACGCTATAACGCGCAAATCGACCAGGGCCTCACCGCGATCAAACGCTGGGGCACGCCGCAGGAAGTGGCGACCACCGTGCGCACGCTTGCGACCGGCGGCCTCCCCTACAGCGTTGGACAGGCCATCCGTATCGACGGTGGTCTGCTTGTGACCAAATACTGATCCGCACATGAACCTCACACTCAAACTTCCCACTGCGCCCGGCACGATGGAAACGTATCGTGTTGAAGGCGTGCCGCTCGACGTGCGTGCACCCGCGCGGCCTTTCACCCGCATTGCTTATTCGGCTGCCCATGTGGTGGCAGATCCGTTGCGCGCCGGCGAACTGAATGCTGCGCCCGCGATCGACTGGGAGCGCACGCTTGAATACCGGCGTTACCTGTTGCAACAAGGTCTTGGCATTGCTGAAGCCATGGATACCGCGCAACGCGGCATGGGCCTGCCCTGGAGCACCGCACTCGAACTGATCACACGCAGCATTGAAGGAACACGGGACATTCCTGGCGCGTTGATCACATCAGGCTGCGGCACCGATCACGTAGCGCTTGAATCCGTCACGAACTGCGATCAGGTGATCCGGGCATACGCCGATCAACTCGAAGCGGTGCAACGCCTGGGAGGACGCGTCATCCTGATGGCGAGCCGCGCGCTTTCGAGAGTAGCACGTTCTCCTGACGATTATCTTCGCGTATATCGTGAAGTGCTCGCAATGTGCGATCAACCGGTGATCCTGCACTGGCTCGGAGAGATGTTCGACCCTGAGCTTGCGGGCTACTGGGGCACGCCGGACTACGAAAGCGCGGCACAGGTCTGTCTGGACGTGATCGGCGGCAGTATCGACCATGTCGACGGCATCAAGATCTCGCTGCTCGACGACGCAAAAGAAATCAGCTTCCGGCGAGCCCTGCCTTCCAGCGTGAAGATGTACACCGGCGACGACTTCAACTACCCGGCCCTGATCGCAGGCGACGAGGCCGGCTATTCGCATGCGCTACTTGGCATCTTCGATGCCATCGCGCCCGCCGCATCGCAAGCGCTGGCCGCGCTCGCCGATAACGACCTCGAGACCTACAACGCCTTGCTTGCGCCGACCGTTCCGTTGTCGCGACATATCTTCCGACCGCCAACGCAGTACTACAAAACGGGCGTGGTTTTCCTCGCGTACCTGAACGGCTTCCAGGATCACTTCTTCATGCCGGGCGGTCACCACGGTATGCGTCCGCCGGCTTACCTGGCCGACGTATTCCGCCTGGCCGACCAAGCCGGCCTGCTGTGCGATCCGGACGATGCGATCACTCGCATTCGAAAAGTCATGGCGCCGCTAGGATGCGGAGACTGACAATGGCTCGATCCGGAGGGCCAGTACGGCATATGGTGTTTTGCCGGTTCCGCAGCGAAGTGACGCCGGAACGCCGCCTCGCGTTCTTCGAGCAAATCCGGCGGCTGACGGAAGTGCCTGGGATTGCCTTCACCAATTTCCAGTGCGGACCCAACGTATCGCCGGAAGGCTATGGCATGACGTTCTCTGACGGCTTCACGATGGATTTCGCGAGCCGCGACGACTGCTTCGCTTATCTGGTACATCCGACGCATCAAGCCATTGGGGCCCGCCTTCTTGAGGCACTGGAAGACGGCATGCAAGGGCTGTTCGTCTTCGATATCGATCTGGAAACTCATGAGAAACCTACAGGGAAGACTCGACCTGTGCTCCATCAATACCGCAACACTGGGCCATCGGGAGCCACTCAGCCATACGATTGACCGCATCGCCCGGGCGGGCTTTGGCGGAATCGCGCCGTGGCGCCGGGAAGTCGAGGGAGGCGACGTCCCGCGGCTTGCCCGCCAGATCAAGGCGCTCGACCTGAGCGTGACAGGCTATTGCCGCTCGACTTATCTACCAGCAGCAACGTTTGCCGAATTCAGCGCGAACGTCGAAGCAAACCGGGCCGCATTGCGCGATGCGGCTGTGCTCGGAGCTCGCTGTTTCGTGTTGGTGGTTGGTGGACTTGTACCCGGTAGCCGCGATCTGGAAGGCGCGCGATCCCAAGTGGCCGATGGGATCTCGATGTTGTTGGAAACCGCACGCGAGTACGGTGTGCCCCTTGCACTTGAGCCGCTTCATCCGATGTATGCAGCAAACCGTGCCGTGGTCAACACCCTCGCGCAGGCATTAAGCATGTGCGAAACGGTGGACCCGGAGCGCTCGGGTTTTATCGGCGTCGCCGTTGATGTTTACCACTGCTGGTGGGATCCGGAATTGACGGCATCCATTGCAAAAACCGGGCTGGCGGACCGCATCCTGGCGTATCACGTGTGCGACTGGCTCCACGAAACAAATGACATGCTGCTCGATCGCGGAATGATGGGCGACGGTGTCATCGACCTGCCCGCAGTGCGGTCATGCGTCGAGCGTGCCGGCTACGACGGCTTAGTGGAAGTCGAGATTTTTTCGGCGCAAAACTGGTGGCAACGCGAGCCGGATGAAGTGCTCGCACTCTGCGCTGAACGTCTGCAGACCGTCTGCTGATGGTGCAGCGTTAAACGACCAAAAACACGGATACAGCAATGACTGACAGGATTCGCTGGGGCATATTAGGCGCTGCAAAAATTGCCGACAACGCTGTAGCACCGGCTATGCAACGCTCGTCGAACGGCCGGGTAACCGTAGTTGCGAGCCGTGACCAGGCCCGCGCACAGGCTTTCGCGACAAGGCATGGCATCGACCGCGTCTTGACCAGTTACGATGAGGTGATCGAGAGCAGCGACGTGGACGCGATCTATATCCCCTTGCCAACGGCCAGCCATGTCGAATGGTGCAAGAAGGCCTTGCTCGGGGGCAAGCATGTGCTGTGCGAGAAACCGATTGCAATGAACGCCAAGGAGGTGCTCGAATTGATCGCCTTGCGCGACCAAACCGGGCTTGTATGCGGTGAAGCATTCATGGTGGCGCATCATCCGCAATGGATTTTTGTTCGCGACAGCCTTGCTCAGGGAATGATCGGTGAACTCACGCTGATTGAAGGATCGTTCACTTACTTCAACGACGATCCCAACGCGCTCAAGAACAATCTTGCGCTAGGCGGAGGTGGAGTTCGCGACATTGGTGTCTACCCGGTCGTGACCACGCGGCTTGCAACGGGCCTCGAACCTTCTCGTGTTCATGCCGAGATTCTGCTCGATCCTCGCTTCGGCACAGACCGGTTCGCCCGTTGCACCGCCCAGTTCCCCGGATTCTCAATGACGTTCTACTGCGGCACACAAATGTCGCGCCGCCAGCACATGATTTTTCACGGAACAAAAGGATGGTTGAGTGTAGATGCCCCCTTCAATCCGGGAATCTACGGTCCTGCACACATTCGCCATCGTTCCGATGAAACAGGTCAGACACACACCATGGAATTTGGCGACGTTGACCAATATCAATTGATGGTGGAGGACTTTGCCGCAACGGTGTTGGGACAAAAGGCAAATCTGGCCTTCGCACTTGAAAATTCGCTCGGCAATCAGCGGGTCATCGATCAAATAGTTCCTGACGTGCAAAGTGTTGGGCGAGGAAGTCATCGATACGGACAGAACAGCGGCCGATGACACGCCCACCCTGAAGTTCGGCTCCAATTCGCTTATAAGCTCGACCCGACGCTGGTCGATCCGCTCACCGTGCTGCCGCCTGGCGTGGCCGGCTCGGGCGCAACAAGCGAAGCGAAGACGCTCGTACACGACAAGCTGCCGAATCCGGACCGTCCTTCCCTCGCGTTGCTGAATCTGCTGCGCGGTAACGCCTACCAGCTCGTGAACGGCCAGACCGTGGCCAAGAAGCTCCAGGCACACGGAAAGGGTCAAGGGCCGCTTGCCGTTGACAGACTTGTCGTCCGGGTAGAAACGGACCAACGGCCGGACAACGATACCGATCCCGCGTCGCAGGCGTTCCAATGGACACCCATCGATCCCGACCTTCAGCAGGACACGCCGCTCTGGTTCCATGTTCTGGCCGAAGCGCAGGCGCCCATTCTCGATACTGTGACCGGCGGAGGGAGCCGCATTTTTTCCGAGAACGATCTGCTCAACGGCCCGGGGGCGCTGACTCAGCTCGGCTGGGTCGGCGGACGCATCGTCGCCGAAGTCATTTATGGCATCCTCGACTCGGACACGCAGTCCTTCGTGCGCAGCGCGAAAGGACCGGGCTGGAATCCGCGCTTCGCGGGAAGCGGTCCTGTTCACATGAAAGCTATGCTGGATTTTGTTGTGACGGCCTAGGCGGACAAGCACTCGCTCAATGTGCGGGAGAGTGGACTCATCACGAGAGTGAACCAGGCTGTGGGCGACCATTTTCGTCTACTTGACTGGCGTCCCATCTACCCTACCGTCAGGCCGCCAAGCTGGTTCGAGGCTTTGCAGTTGCTGGCGCTAAGCTGCGGCTTAGCGGTGCATTCTGGGCCCGGATCAGCGGTCTAAATGATTACTTAGGCATGGCCGGATACTTGATCATTGGCGCGTTCCTAATGACGTGCTTCTTGTACGCTGCGGTCTATAGAAGGAAGGGTTCCAACGAAATGGAAATCACCACGCGTCCGGTGTAACGCCTCACGGACAGCCGCCAACCTAGGCATCGCCGGGTGATTCGATAGGTCCATGGACGGCTCCGCTCAAGGGCGTCCAAATCAAGCGACCCGACATCCGCAAAAGCCGATGGTGTGGCGAGCAGGCGACGACTGTGGCGCCGAACCCTACAACCTTGTGCAAAAGCGGGGCCATAATACCCGCCGCCAAGCGCTTCTTTAGCCGTGTACTAAATATAGCGGGTGTACATTCCTCGAGTCTCGCTAAGAGGACGCAGGCTAACCTCGAAAATAAACACGTGCCCGCTGTTGTCAATAGCGACAATCGATTTCTGCAACCGCGAAGCCAAGGATAACGAAAGCCACCGCCATATGACCAGCCAAGACAATCCGGACAGCAACGCAAGCAACCAAAGCAACCCAAGCAACCTGAAGGCCGCCTTCCTGCCGCACGACGGAACCCCCGCCGCGCCGCCCCGGATTTTCGGCGACGACGACAGCGGCGTCTACCGGACGCTGCTCGAATCCACCAAAGCGATCCCGTGGAAAATCGACTGGGCGACGATGAAATTTGCGTACATCGGCCCGCAGATCGAATCGCTGCTAGGCTGGCCGCCGTCGAGCTGGAAGGACGTCAACGACTGGGCTGAACGCATGCATCCGGATGACCGCGGATCGGTTGTCGACTTCTGCGTCACGCAATCCAAGGCCGGCACCGATCACGAAGCCGATTATCGCGCGCTCACACGCGACGGCGGTTACGTGTGGCTGCGCGACGTCGTGCACGTGGTACGCAACGCGGACGGCGAAGTCGACTCACTGGTCGGATTCATGTTCGATATCAGCGAACGCAAGCGCACCGAAGAAAAGCTCGCGGAGTTGCAAAAGGAACTGGAAAGACTGTCATTCCACGATAGCTTGACAGACGCAGGCAACCGCCGCATGTTCGACGGCGTCATGGCACGTGAATGGTCCGCAGCGAAAGCTTCGGGCACGCCACTTTCCCTGATCATGGTCGACATAGATTTCTTCAAATCCTACAACGACTACTACGGCCATCTGCAAGGCGACACATGCTTGAAACACGTCGCGCGCATACTGGGTGAAGCGGCAGGATCGGACAGCTTTCTTGCGCGTTTCGGCGGCGAGGAGTTCATTCTGGTCCTCCCCAACACCCCTGCTGAAAACGCCGTGAGAATCGCCGAACGCTGCCGCGCGCTGATAGCGGAAGAAGCCATTGCGCATGTACGTTCGCCGCATAACCAATGCGTGACAGCAAGCTTTGGTGTCGGCACGATCGTGCCAACCGAAAGAATGGACGCAACGGCGTTCATCAATCTCGTCGATGCCCAGTTGTATCAGGCGAAAGATAATGGCCGCAACCGCATTGCAGCGGTCGATCACGCTGGCATCGGCGGCGAGGCGTTCAAGTCGCACTCGCGGTAAAACACCGCACGGAATTCGCGTCGTCGCCATGACGAATGACGACGCGTCGTTCTTATAGATCAGCGAATCTGCTGCGATCGGCAACTGGCTTCTATCCGCAACTCGGACCAAAAAATAGACCAGGACTTGAGCGCAGTAAAATGCTTCCAGGAACGCGGTGCCCTTACTCGCGGCATTCCGCGGACGCCATTTTGCTAAATAATCCTAATTAATTCCGTTAATGAGCCCCCTTAGCGGTTAGCGCGCTGCTTCTTTCGCGGCTGACTGGCATAATGCGCCTTTTCACGGATTGCCTTTCCCCGGATTCATTCCAATTACCGGGTCCGTTAAGTAAAAGGCGCCATGAAGCACTGATCCAATGCAGCAGCTTCCTCCACACTCGTATGCTTTGTACCGCAGCCACGAACCGCACGTGTAGCAACATGGCATTTTGTCTCTCTTATCATTGCCTGACCGGCACATAAACCCTCGATGACCAAAGCGCCGTACCTGCGCCCTGTCGCCGCCTATGCAATCATTGCGCTGACGCTTGGCGTCGTTGCGGGTTCGTTCGCATGGGTTGCCGGCTGGATCTACTGGCCATTCGTTCCTCCTCCGCTGACGGCCGCGCGAATGATAGACGTGTTCGAATCGACAACGCGCAAACACCCCGGCTTCCGGCGCAATCATGCAAAAGGGTTATGCGTGAGCGGCCACTTCGACAGCAACGGCGGGGGCGCGCAACTTTCGCGCGCGAGTGTCTTCAAGCGCGGCTCTTTTCCCTTTATAGGCCGGCTGTCAGCGCCCGGAAGCGATCCGACCCAAGAGGATGCCGATGCGCCGGTCCGCAGCTTCGCACTGAAAATGTCCTTGCCCCAAGGCGAAGAATGGCGCACCGCGATGAACTCCGTGCCAATCTTCGCCGTCAGCACACCCGACGCGCTGTATCAGCAATTGGCCGCATTGCAGCCCGACGCCGCCAGCGGCCGCGTGGACCCGGCGAAGATGGAGAGGTTTCTGGAAAAACATCCTGAAACAAGGGCTTTTCACGAATGGCTGGCGAAACACCCGGCGTCATCGAATTTTTATAACGCGAGTTATTTCAGCATCAACGCGTTCAGGTTCACCGACGCCCAAGGCAACACCCGTTTCGTCCGATGGAGCGTCGTGCCCGAAGCGGCCTACCAGTCTGTCACTGCAATCGACACGCGCGATCCGGACTTCCTTGCGCACGATTTGAGCAAGCGTCTCGTGCGCGGTCCCGTTCGCTGGCACCTGATGATCACGCCGGCCGCGCCCGGCGATCCGACCGCCGACGCCACCCGCCTCTGGCCGCAAGAGCGGGAGCTGCATCGCGTGGATGCGGGCGTGGTGGTGATCGACCAGGCAGAATCGCAGATCGATGGAGCCTGCCGCGATATCAACTTCGATCCGCTGGTGTTGCCGGCTGGAATCGAACCGTCGGACGATCCGCTGCTGGCCGCGCGCTCATCGGCGTATGCTGTTTCTTTCAATCGCCGTACACGCGAAGAAGCGCAGGCAGCGCAGCCAGGAAATTCCCGGCGATAAAACCGTGCGGCATGCCGAACGAGTCTGCGGCGAAATGCCCGATTGCAAGTTAAACTATGCGGTTCGTTTCACGCAGATCTCGCGTGCATGCTGCTGGCAGCATTCGGACAGGACACTGGTACCAGGAGATATTCGTTCGATGAACGGTGCAGACTTACCGAGCATGCTTCCCGACATGCTGCCGCGCTTGTGGGCCTTTGCGCTGCGCATATCGGGCGACCGGCACGACGCCGAGGATCTCGTGCAGCGCGCGTGTTTGCGCGCGCTGGAACGGGCGCACCAGCTGCAGCCCGATACGGCCCCGTTAAGCTGGATGTTTTCGATCGTGCATTCCACCTGGATCAACGAATTGCGGGCGCGAAGCGTGCGCAAACGTTCCAGCATGGAGTGGGACGACGATTTCCTGGAAAACATCGCCGACCCCGTGGATAAAGGCCCGGAAACGCAACTCATGCACGGCCAGATCATCAACGCCGTGGAACGCCTGCCCGAGGCACAGCGCGTGGTCATGCTGCTGGTCGCGGTCGAAGGCCTGAGTTATCAGGAAGCTGCAGATGTACTCGAGGTTCCTATCGGAACCGTCATGAGCCGCTTATCGCGCGCCCGGCAAGCCGTCGGCGCGCAGTTCAGCTCGCACGAACCGAAGCCAAAAGCCCCGGCGACGCGAAAGGACTCAATTGCATGAAAACCGATGAAGTAACGTTAATGGCGTATGTCGACGGCGAACTTCCGCCCGGCCAGCGCCACGAGGTCGAGGAACACATACGCGCGTCGGCCGAAGCGGCTGAGCTGGTCGAGATGCTGAAGGCGTCGCGCGTGGATTATCGGGGCGCATTCGCTGCGCAGGATTTGCCGCCCGTGCCTGATTCGCTGACGCAAAAGATTGAAGCCATGGCGCGTGCGCACGCCGCTGCACCCGCAGTCAATGACAATGCCGTGCCCTCACCAGCCGGCGCGCCGGTTCGCTCGCGCATGCGTTCCGTTCCCGCATGGCTCGCTGCTGCGTGCGTGGCGGGTGCGTTTTTCGGCGGAATGTTCCTGCGCCCCGGACCCTTGCTGAACCACGGCGAGTCCAGTTCGATGGCTGCAAGCAACCTGTCGCCGTGGGTGCAGGCCGCCACGGGCTACCAGAAGCTCTACACGCGCGACACGCTGGCCTACGTGAACGAGACGACGGAAACATCGTCGAAAACGGTGGACGACATCCGCCGCGAAGACGGTCTCGCGTTGCGGATTCCGGATTTGCACAGCGCCGGCCTGACGTTCAAGACCGTGCAGCGCCTGCGTTTCAACAACAAGCCGCTGGTGCAGATCGTTTATCAGCCTGAAAAAGGCGAGCCCGTTGCGCTCTGCGTGATGAAGGACGTGAAACCGGACCAGGGGGTTGCAAGTCAGGATGTCGATTCCATGCGTGTGGTGACCTGGCGTCAGGCTGAATTGAGCTATGCGCTGATCGGCAAACCCGATGGCGTGGACATGAATGCGCTCGGCAAACAGATCTCGAACCGCGAGGTGGAGCAGCTTTTCAGCGATGCGGCTTCTGTGATGCATCCCGAACCATTGGCTGGTTGAGTCTCTGCGGTTCACAAGATGTGGTGAGCAAGAAACACCGTAAGAAACATCCATTAAGCGTCTGCCCCAGATCACAGTTACACTTGTTACAGGTCTGTTCTGCGCGATAAAACGCGACGCTCACCAATGTTGATTTAGATGCGGCAGATATGGAATTTCGTTGCTGCCTCGGGTGTTCTTCAATTAGTACCGGTGTAATTTGATGCGCCCAGCTCCTCGCCGGGCTTTGCGGCGAGCGCAACGGGTGGTTGTTCTGGTTGTACGGGTGACCTGGTTTGTTTTATAAATTGGCCCTTGGAAACTGTGAAGATTAGTAGAGTCCTCAAAGGTCGATTGCCATTCCAAATGAAAAAACTTTGTTCATTGGGAAAATGCAATTCAGGGCACGAGAGAAATAAAAACATAAATCATCAGCGAAAGCGAACTGCTTAAGTCTTATGAAATCGGACGATATCCTGCTGATGGCTTACGTTGACGGCGAACTGCCGTTGCACGAACGCGAGGAAGTCGAGCGCGAACTGCGCACCTCTCCCGACGTGGCCGAGCGCGTCGCGCTCTTGCAGGCTTCGCGGTTGCCTTATCGCGATGCATTTGCCGGGCAGACATTGCCGCCGGTTCCCGCCAGTCTCACGGCAAAGATCGAGGAAATGGCGCGAGCAGCCAAGGCCAGATCCGACAGCCAGACGACGCATCCCGATGTCAGCGTCAATGATCCCGTAGTGGAACGTGCGCCCGGAAGCCCTGCGTCATCGGCCATTCGTTCACGGCTGCGCATTGCACCAGCGTGGCTTGCCGTGGCGTTTCTTGGCGGCGCATTCGCGTGCGGACTCGTGTTGCGCCTCGGACCGAGTGCAGGGCCCGCATCGAATATGGGGGCTTCCATTGCATCGGTAGGAACGGGCGTGTCGCCATGGGTCACGGCTGCGGCGAGTTACCAGCAACTGTATTCACGCGAGACGGTGGCCAACGTCACCAGCGATACCGACCTGTCCATCAAGACCGTCAACGAAATCCATCAGGACGACGGCCTCGCGCTGCGCATTCCCGATTTGAGCGCGGCAGGGCTGACGTTCAAACGCGTGCAGCGGTTGCGCTTCAATAACAAGCCGCTCGTGCAGATCGTGTATTTGCCCAAGGAAGGCGCCCCCATTGCGCTGTGCGTGATGAAAGAGGTCAAGCCGGACGCTGCGGTGGCAGATCAAAAAGTGGCATCGATGACCGTCGTCACCTGGCGCCAGGCCGAACTCGGCTATGCGCTGATCGGGCAGCCGCAAGGCGTCGACCTGGCCGCGCTCGGCAAGCAGATCGCAAGCAGCCAGTCCCCGGCGCTGTTCAGCCGTGACGACTCGCGCGCGCTGAGCGCTTCGCTTTTGGCATCGGCGAAAACCTCCTTCGGCAGCCGCCCCGCTATCTGACAGGCGCGCCTGACAAGCCCGTCTAACAAGCGCGGAATAATTTCGTCGCTTCGCTGTTGTGTTTAATGCGCCGGCCATTTCCTGGCTCGCGGCGCATTAACACACAGCGGAGCGCATGAGATATCGCCTCGAATACTTCCTGTTTCTGTTGCTCTCCCGTCGGCTGGTCAAACGCGTGCTGCGTGGTGTATTGACGTGCGGGTGTTTGCTCGCGGCCTCGCAAGCGCAAGCCGCCTGGACGATCACCAGCGCCGACGCACCCGCCACCGTCATTCGCGCAGCCAACGTCTATCAGTTGGGCGTGGGCGAAGCGCTGCGTGACGATGACCTGATCGCATCCCCGCCGCGCGGTGTCGTCCAGCTTCAGGACGATGCAGGCAACCTGCTCGCGCTCGGCGCACAAACGCGCGTGTTGCTGCAGGCGGGCCCGCGCGTAGCCCTGCTCGATGGTTGGCTGAAGGTCGCCCATCCGTGCGCGACTGCGCCCTGCAAGGCGCTCGATATCGATACCGAACGAGGTTCAATCGAGCTTGGTACGAACACGACGGCGAGCGCCGCGGTTGTGGTTGCAGCGCTGCCCGGCACGGATCGCGACAAGTCGACCATCGCCGTATTCAGCGAAAGCGGCACGCAAACGTTGGCCGTCTCCGCGCGTAAAAGCATGATCACGCCCGGGAGCTTTGCCTATGTGACCGTGAGCGCGCCGCCGCAGATTGCGCCGCGTCCATCGAGCGCTTTTCTCACCGATATGCCCGTCGCTTTCCGCGATGCCCTGCAGCGCCTGCCCGTCGCGCCGGCCGCGCATGACAGTCCCGTCAAGCCGCTGCGCGCCGTTACCTACGACGATGTTTCCGCGTGGCTCGCCAGCGACTTGCCGGCACGTAAGCGCTTCCCCGCGCGTTTTCGCTTGCGCCTGACGGACCAGGCGTTCCGCCGTGCCGTCGATCAAAACCTCAAGGCGCTGCCCGAGTGGCGCGTGCTGCTGTATCCCCCGCCCCCTCGCCCCGATGCCCGCCAACGCGCCTTGCAAGCCCTTCGCGTCAACACCGCCGCGCTGCCTGCGAACTCACTGTATCAACATCCATGAAACGCAAACTCTCTCTTAGCGCCAAGTTCAACCTCGTCTTCCTCATCGTCTTTGCAATCGGCCTGAGCGCGGCGGGCGTGGTCGCGGACCGGCTGTTGCAAAAGCAGGCGCTCGATGAAACCGTCCACGACGCCAACGTGCTGATCAGCGCGGCCGCATCGATGCAAAGCTACACCGCAACCCACGTCACACCGCTGCTCGCCACGCAGATCAAGTACCGGTTCGTGCCCGAGTCCATTCCGGCGTTTTCGGCTATCGAAATGCTGAACCTGCTGCAAAAGGATTTCCCGAACTTTTCCTACAAGTCGACCATGCTCAACCCGACCAATCCGCGTGACCGGCCGACCGACTGGGAAACCGATGTCATCACGCATCTGCACGATCATCCCGACCTGAAACAGATGACAGGTCAGCGTATTTCCTCGGGCAACCCGACGTTGTTCCTCGCGCGGCCGAGCCGCATTACGGACGTTGCGTGCATGCAATGCCACAGCACGCCGAGCGCGGCGCCCGCCACCATGATCGATAAATACGGCTCGGCGAACGGCTTCGGCTGGACCATGAACGATGTGATCGGCGCGGAGGTCGTCTCCGTGCCGATGACCCAACCCATAGAACGTGGCCGCGCTGTCTGGCGCACGTTCATGCTGTCGCTGACGGCTGTGTTCGCCGTGGTGCTGATCGTGATGAACGTGATGGTGAACATCCTGATCACGCGGCCGATCCAGTCACTCTCGCGCGCCGCCCACGAAATGAGTCTCGGCAAGCTCGCCGAAACACCCTTGCCCACCGGCGGATCGGATGAGATTGCTTCGCTGGCGGTATCGTTCGGACGCATGAGGACGAGTTTGATTGAAGCATTCAAGATCCTCGATGAAGGGGCGCACTGATCATGAGCGCATCCGCCGGCACGCCATCCGAACTCGGCCGATACCGCATCGAGCGTGTACTTGGACGCGGCGCGATGGGCGTGGTTTATCTGGCGTTCGATCCGCAGATCGAGCGCCATGTCGCGCTTAAAACCATCCGCAACGAATTGCTGCCGGCGGGTTCCGAAGGCGGATCGATGCACGACCTGACCGCGCGATTCCTGAACGAAGCGCGCGCGGCCGGCCGTCTTGCCCATCCGAACATTGTGTCGGTGTACGACTATGGCGAAGCCGGCGATACGGCATACATCACGATGGAATACGTGCGTGGCGAGAGCCTCGCCGCGCGCCTCGCGCAGCATGCCAGAACACAAACCCGCATTGAACCGGCTCGTGCTCTGGGGTGCTTCCTGCAACTGCTCGATGCGCTCGATTACGCGCATCAGGAAGGCGTGATTCATCGCGACATCAAGCCGGCCAACCTGTTGATCACGCAACGCGGCGAATGCAAGATCACGGACTTCGGCGTTGCACGGATTGAAGCTTCGCATCTCACGCAACTCGGCACGGTGATGGGCACGCCCAGCTACATGTCGCCGGAACAGTTCACGGGCGAGACTATCGATGCGCGCGCGGATCTTTTCTCCGCAGCGGTCGTGCTCTACGAAATGCTCACCGGTGTGTGCCCGTTCGCGGGTACGCCGACCGTGGTCATGCGCCAAGTGCTGAGCGAGACGCCGATGCTGCCATCGGAACGCGTGCCGGACTTGCCTTGTTATATCGATGCGATGTTGATGAAGGCGCTTTCCAAGCGGCCCGAAGACCGTTACGCCTCAGCACGAGAATGGCGCGATGTGCTGATGGGCGCACTCGGCGCAGCGCAATCCGACGACAGCGACCAGACGGTGATTGCATTTGCAAAACCGGTTGCGTTGCTCGAAGCGCCCGTGTTCACCGAGCCTTCAATGGCGTGGCCGCCTGAATTGATTGCACAACTCGAAGAGCGGCTGGCGAGCCATGTTGGACCGGTCGCGACGATCCTGTTGCGTCGTGCGACGGCGAAATCGTCGGACTTCAATGCGTTGCGCGAGCGGCTTGCCGCGCATTTTCCAACGGAGGCGGCCCGCCGCGATTTCAACGCGTTGTTGACGCGGCTGGAAACGCCGGGGGAAGGGTCGCGGGTTGCATCGAGTATCAAACGGACGTCGACGACCGGGAACCAGGCGGCAGTTCAGGTGAGCCTTTCGCCCGAGATATTGCAGGACGCCACGCTCAAGCTCGCCGCTTACCTTGGGCCGATCGCACGGGTCATCGTCGCGCGCGCCGCCTTGAACGTGCCTGATACCGGCACGTTTTACGAGCGTTTGCTCAACGCCGTGCAAGATCCGAAAGACAGTCATGCATTACGGCGCGAATTCGGCATCTCTTCCGATTAACCTTCGAGCAGGCGCAGGAACAGTGCGGCATCAAGCGCTCCTTCATGCTTGTGCTGTCCCTGCGAGCTCGTCCACCAAACGCTTGCCGCACCCTCGTCGCTCAAGAACCGCTTGAACGTATCGCGCCAGACGAGCGTTTCGGCGCCGCTGCCAAGTTGTTCCAGTCCGGTCTCGAACTCCGTCAGCGAGAACGTCGCCTTCAACGTCGATAACGCCAGTCCCGCCGCCTGTTCGTACCAGACCGAACTGCTGCGCAACCAGTCGTGGAAGACGCGCTGATCCATTGGCCGCGCAACGACAAATGGAAAATATCGCCCGACTGCGTCGATACCCGGCATCACCACGCCGGCGTATGCAGCGTCATCGATCACGCCTGGTTTCATCGCGAAGCGCCATAACGGCATGCCAAGGAAGTCTTGCAACCATGCATCGCCGCGCTGCTTTTGTGCCTTCAACAGCCCGTGTTGCAGCCACGTATCCCACTGCATGACAAACCCGCGCGACAAGCCGCGGCCCACGAAGTCGCCATGCGTGCGCACTTTTCCGTAGAAGCCCGTGCCGGCTTCTTCAGGTTTCCTCATAGTTGCGCCGGGCAACGAAAGCGGTCGAGCACGCCCGCACGAAACGGATTGACCATGCTGCTTGCCGTGAGGTCGACCGATGCCAAACCGTTGTCGAAGACCGCCTTGAAACGGTCCGGCTGACCTGCGGGCGCGATGCGAGCAGTATCGAGCAGATGGAACAACGCCCACGGACCATCCGCGTGCGGCGCTGCAGCCGATGACGGATCGAGCTCCACGTGCGCCTGTCCGGTCCCCTTGCCGCTCGGCCACTGGAACGCGGCGGTCGCGCCCGGCGTGCTATCGGTCGCGACCAGTTGGACGCCGTCTATATCGAGAACGAACCGCTTGACGGATGGATCGATGGAAGCGAGCTTCGCCGAAAACCGCACCGAAACATCATGGCCGCCGTCGCGAAACAACGCATCGCGGATCTGCGCGGCGTTCTGGAACTGTGCAAGGACGTCATCGGGAATACCGAGCGAGCGCGCTTCCGGACGCCAGCGCCACACCGCGCCCGACGTATCCACGCGATTCTGCAAGTTCTTCTGGAAGAAGTCATCGATCAGGCCGCCGGGCGCGAGGATACGGCCGAAGTCATCGGGCGCGGCATCACGCGTGGAGGTGCGCACGAGCGGATAGCGGCCATCGAGCGCTTGCCGGCAAGCCGGCGCGACCGTCGATGCCCACAGTGCCCGAAGCTGGGCCCGCTGGCTTTGAACCTGCACGGTATCGGCGTTATCGGCCACGCCTTGCAGCACCGCGCCCAGCGGCGCGGGTGCGCCTTGCGCGAGCAGTTTCAAGCGGTCAAGCGAACTCGTGGGCGGCAGGGGTAGCGATTGTTTGCGCGCAGAGTCGACCGCTTGCAGCGTGGCGGCGGCTTCCTTTAATGCACCGATAGAGTCATCGATCGGCGCACCCGATGTGGCCCCCGGCTTGCCCGCCAGATCATGCAGCGCCTGGAAATGCGTGTTGACGAGCGCAGCGTTGTCGGTGCTTGCAACGGGTTGCGTTTGCTCTCCTGCGCCACCCAGGCTCTTGCGCAAGGCATCGAACTTGCCGGCGCCGGCGTCCGTGCCTGCGACAGGCGCGACGAACGTGGTCTCGCTCGACGCCGCTTCAATCAGCGCACGCAACGGCGAATTCTGCGAACCCATCAGGTTCGCCACGCGCGCGCCCTGATCGGGTGCGGAGAACGAGACGACACCGACATCGCCGAGCAGCCCGTCCCACTGCCGGATGCTTTCCTCGCAGTACAAACGCGTGAGCGCCGTGCGCAGTTCATCGACACCCGCAGCATCCGGTTTCGTTTCAGCGCGTCCCAGGACCCAGTCGTCTTTCGCGATACTGGCGAGCGTCATCTCCCGCAAGCGCAGGAACTGGGTGAAGCCGGCTTGCGTATAAGCGCCATCGATACCCTGCGTCAACGGCGTCCCGCTCTTGCGCACGAACACCAGCAGACCGCTCGGCCCCGCGGCCTTGGCGATGGAAAAATCCGCCAGATGCAATTGCGTAAGCTGCTGCTGGATGCGGCTGTTCAAGCGCTGCGCAAGCGGCACGCGGCTCAACGTTGCGCGCGCCTGGGCGATGAGGTTTTGATCCAGCGGCAGGTTTGAATCGAACTGTCCCCGGCGGAAGAGCGCCTCGAGATGCTGGTCGATACTCGCGCGTTGCGCGTCGCTTGCGGTTTTCAACGGACCGCGTTGCCAGTCGCGCATGGCCCAGCTTCTCAATGCGTCGGGATCGTAGTGCGCCGGGTCGCCAAGCATCAGGTACGCACGCAGCACTTCATATTGCAGCGCGGCGTTGTTCGCATCGCCTCGGCGCAACTCTTCTTCCATGCGCTGCACGACAATCGGCAACAAGGTCTGGCGCAACAAGCGCTGATAGACACGCTGCGCTTCGGCGCCGAGTTTCTCGCGTTGATCGAGACCGAGTTTCGCCCACCAGACGTCGCCGCGGGTTTCGCGTTCGGCTTCGCCGCCGGGCAGGTCACGGGCGGCATCGAGTACGGGGAGGACCGCGAGCGGATCGTCGCCGAGCGTGGTCTGTTGCACTCGCTGCTGAAGCGCTGCGATCTGCTGACGGCTCTCTTCAACGAAACGGCGATTCGCACGATCGCTGACAAACAGTCCGATCAACCCGGCAATCAACACAGCGCCCACCACGCCAATGGCAATCCGCTGGAACCGTGCACGCCTGCGTTCGACAGGCGCGTTGCCGCCCGCAAGACCCGCTTCCTCGAAGATCACGTCGCGCAGCAAGCGCTTCACGAAATACGCGCGTCCACTCGATGTATCGGCGAGCAGCACTTCGCGTTGCAACCCGAGCGCCGCGGCCATCGAACTCATCATGCGATCAAGCGGACGGCCGCTCTGCGTGCCGCTCGTGAAGTACACGCCACGCAACAACGCGGCGCGATCAAAGCGCGATTCACTGAAGGCATCGTCGAGAAAACGCTGCAACGGCCCTTCGATACCCGCGAACTGCTGCGGGAACGAATAGATCAACGCGCGACGGCGCACATCGGTTTCCTGCTGCATGCGTTGCAGCACGCGATCCTGAAGCTGCCGATGCAGCAGACAGAATTCGCCGGGGAAACGCTGGAGCGGTTGCTCTCTGTTTTCCGCAGTTTCCATCTCTTCTTCGGGCGAATGCGGGAAGGTCACGCCCCAGACCTGCTCGCGCTCGTCGCGGCCGAGGTCATCGAAGAATTCGGAGAAACCAGAGAACATGTCGCTCTTCGTGACCACCACGTACACCGGAAAACGCATGCCAAGCTGCTTGTTCAACTCGCTCAGGCGTTCACGTACCGATGCCGCATGCGCGGCACGCTGAGCGTCGGTCTGCTGCAGCAAGTCTGCCGCCGATACCACCACCATGACGCCATTGAGCGGCCGGCGCGGACGGTACTTTCGCAGCATCGCAAGAAAGCCGAGCCATGCGCCGCGATCCGCTTCGGCGTGACTGTCTTGCGTGGTGAAGCGGCCCGCCGTGTCCAGAAGCACCGCGTCGTCAGTGAACCACCAGTCGCAATGCCGCGTGCCGCCGACGCCGCCAATCGCCTGTGCGCCGAGCCGGTCAGCCAGCGGAAAACGCAGGCCGGAGTGAACCAGCGCAGTCGTTTTTCCCGCACCCGGTGCACCCACGAACATGTACCACGGCAAGTCGTAAATGGTCTGGCCGCGCGCGCCGAGCCAGGATTTCCAGCCTTTGTTGCCCTTGCCCGTTGCGCTGGTCCGAAGCGTCTTCAACGCTTCCTCGAAGCGCGTGCGCAGGATGGCGAGATCGGCGTCTGCCGCTTTGCGCGCTTCGCTCGGTTCGCGGTTGGCCGGATCGACCGAATCCGCAATCAGACTGCGCACGAAGTTCGAGCTCGCGAGCCGCGCCTTCAAGGCACGCGCGCCGAAATACGCCGCCCAGCATGCGAACATGAGCGCAATCAGGATCCATCGGCTGGTTGCACTTCCTAGCGGCTCGCTGCCGTTGAAAGCAAGCAACGGTCCTTCAAACCACACAATAAACGCCAGCGCCATCACGCCAAGGAACGACGTGACCACCGGCTTTCTGAATCCGCTTGACCACTTCATGACGCGGCTCCTGGCGAAAGAATCACAATGGCGACGCGACGATTTTTCGCGCGCCCCGCGGGGGTATCGTTTGATGCGATCGGCTCGGTGTCGCCCCGCCCTTCCGCACTCAGGCGCGATGGCGAATTGATACGCGCGGCGATGATCGCGCGCACGGTATCGGCGCGCGCCTGGGAGAGCGCCACGTTCGATGGAAACCGCGCCGAGATGATGCGCTGGTTGTCCGTGTGCCCGATCACGACCACGTTGCCCGGCTTGTCCTGCAATGCGTCCGCGATGCGCTGCATCAGCGGGGCAAAATGAGGATCGAGATCGGCGCTGCCCGATGCAAACAATTGCGTGCCCGTCGCGGTGTTGTTGAGGGTGACCGTCGTGCGGTCCGCCGAATCGCCGACCGTCACCAGCCCTTGCGCAATTTCAGGCGCGAGGAAACCGGCAAGCGTGGCGGCAAGCTTGGGCGCTGCATCGACTTTCGCTGCGAGCACGGGCGCCGGCGCCACGCGTATCGAACGCATGGAGGCAAACACCGGGTCCGAAAAGTCGTTGATGCGAAAGCTCAATACAAGGCTTGCGGTGACGAGCACGAACGCAGCAAGCGCAAGCGCGACCCACAACGGCACGAACTGCAGCAAGCGCTTGCGTTCGCGCGGCGCGGGTTGCCAGTGCGGCGACAACGCGCGTTCAACCGGCGTGCGCTGCGCGCGGATCATCTGTTCGAGCCGTTCGCGGATCACGTCGAGTTGCGTCTTGCCGCCTTCCATCAGGCGGTATCGTCCGTCGAAACCTAGTGCGAGCATCACGTAGATCAGCTCGAGCAGATCGATATCGACAGCCGGCGATTGCGCAAGACGCTGCAGGATCACGAACAGGCGCTCGCCGCCCGATGCTTCGTTATGAAACGTCACCAGCAGGCTGCGCCGGCCCCACACGCCCGCGCCCCATGGCGTGGCGGCAATCGATTCATCGATAAACGTGCACAGGCAATAGCGCGCCGGGCCAAGCTGCGCATCGGGCACGCCAAACGCACGGCCGTTGGTTTCGAATGTGCGCACCATCTGGATCAACTGCGTGCGCAGCGCTTCCAGGTCCGGATGACTCGTGAGGCGTCGCAGCGGCAACGCCAGTTCAAGCAGCGGGTTCGCGGCGCGCAGGAGCGGATTGCGGCCATCTAGCGCGGCGTCGAGCTGCGCCAGCGCCGGCGTTGCAGCGGCGGCCTTCGCCGCGGCCGGGCGCTCGCGCCTGAGGCCGGGTGTCGGCATCATGATCGTGCGCGCGGCGTCGAGGAAATCCGAGTCGTCGAGTGTCGGGTCCGTGTCGTTAGTCATTGCAGTGTCCTTGTTTCATCGACGGATGGCCCAGCATTCCAGGGTCAGGCCCGGGAACTCGCCGGCAACGTGCAGCGCCATTCCCGCCGATGCATTGAGCGCTTGCCAGCCGTCGTTTTTGTCGTCGAGTTCGAAGTAAGTGAAGCCCGCATGGAACGGCAACTGGCGCGGCGCGACCGGCAGCGCGCGCAAACCGATGCCCGGCAATTGCAGGTTGACGAGGTCGCGAATCTTTTCGACCGCGCCGATCTTCACCTGACTGCCGAACGCGGACAGCAGCGTTTCGATAGAGACCTGCGCGCGCACCGCGAGCACGAAGGTCGCGTTCGCGAAGAGCGAGCGATCGGCGACCAGGGCAACGCGCAGGCCGTACTTGCGCTCCTCCAGCGGTATCGAAACAACACCCGGATCCGCAACGCGGCTCAATGCAAGACGCAACGCTTCGATCACCGGCGCGAACGTTTCCTTCAACCTGTCGTGTCTGTATACGGGGAAAATCGGCGGCCGGCGATTAGCCTGACTGAAGGTCGCAAGCTCTCCCGCGAGTTGCACAGTGGCCTGGAAAAGGGCCTCGGGATGCAGTCCGGTCATCGATCCAAAATGCGCGACCAAAGGCTGCGCACGATTGACGATCTGCAGCAGCAGGAAGTCGGAAATCTCCGCCATGCCTGCGGCTTCCGGTTGCGACAACCGGCCCGCCAGCGCTTCGCCGCGTTGCTGGAGCAAACCGTTGACCTCGGTCGAAAATCGCGCGAGCTTGCCTGCAACAGTGAAGTCCAGGCACGGCGCGCAATACTCTTCGTCCAGCACTACACGCGAATCGCTCAGGCGTTCGATCACGCGCGCCACGCCCACATATGCATGCGCATGCGCGACGTCCGGTTCGAGCGCGAGTTTCAATCGCAGCTTGCCGACTTGCAGCAGCGTGGTGACGGCGTCGGGATCGTTACTGTCGTGGACGTCGAATTCTTCTGCCCGATACCGCGCGAGGTTATCCGCACGCTCGGGTCCGCCCGACTCGGTTGCGCCCGGCCGACGCACCGGTACCGCGAGCACGACGAGCAGGTTCGCCGTGCCTTCGGGGATATCGAGCGGCTCGGGGAGGTCGTCGTCGGCGGGAAGATTGAACGGCGTGCCGTCGGGTAAAACGCCCGCAGCAAAACGCAGCGCGAGCTTGCCGAGCTTGAGCAGCGCTTCATCGATTTCCACCGATGTGAATCCCCATCCGTAAGCACGCAAGCTTGCAACGCGTGCTTCGAGTTGCGTCTGCACGTGGCGATCGTGTTGCTGCAGATGCTGGGGCTGCAGGAACATGCCTTCGGACCATATGACTTTGTTATTCCAGTACATGGCGTTATTCGCTTGGGGTTGGACGGGTGAATGCGGAGCCTGTGAGCGCATCGAGTTGCGCCTGATACGCGCGGCTGAATGGCTCGCCGAAAGTGCGCTGGAAATCGTCGCCAGCGTCACGCGCCACGTGTTCCCATGTGTCGACAAAACGCTGCCAGAGACGCGCGCGGCGATTGCCGAGCAGCGCATCGATACCCTTGGCCTGGTCGACCGATTTGTCGATGGTCACCGGATCGATGCGCGACATCGCGTGTTCAAGCGCCGCGCGCATGCCCGCGACCACGGCGAGTTCATGCGCCTGGATATCGTGAAATGCTTCACGCAACGCGTCCTCGGGCGCGAGATAACCTGCGCCGCGCGCGCCGAGCATTTGCGTGAGCGCCATGTCGACATCGGGGAAGAACTTGAGCGGGTTGTTATCGCGCTCTTCGATCAGCGTCATGGCAATACGCGTCTCGCGTTTTGCCATCGAGCGTGAGCGCAGCGCGGTCATCGTGCCTTGTACTGACACACGCAGCATGCCGCCGACCAGACGCGCGAGGTCATCTACGGGAATGTGGCGGACGGTGCTTGCGTCGATGCCGAGGCCTTCGAGTAGCGCCGTCAGGGTGGCGTTTTCGCTGGCCGGTTCGATGGGCTTTGGCCGAGGCGCTGGCTTCGTTAGAAACTCCGTCTCCGGGATCAACGGGGCTGTCTCGTCCAATAGTTCGTCATCCTTCATTTCAACCGGTGGAATGAACGCGTCGAAGTCCTCGGGAATGAGCAGCGTCGAAGGTTCGTTCGCAACCGGCAACGTAGGCACCGAAGACATCGCGCGTTCCGGCGATACATGCTCGAAACCCTTGCTCGATCCCGACACCGCAAACGGCGATACCGCGTGTCTGGCAGGACCGATTCCAAGCGGACTGTCGCCCGCACCGAGTGCATCGATCAGTTCCTGATTCGCGTTCACGCCGAAACGCGCGGGTTCACGCAAAAGCGGCGTGGCCGCAAGTGGATCGGGCGTGAAAGGGGTATCGGCGCGGCTCTCCTTCGATGCGTCGTGCGGCGCATTCCAGTCATCCGGAATCAATGCTGCGGCGGGCTTCACGTCCCAGTCCGGTTTCTCCGGCAACGGCACGGATGGCGCGGCCATTTCGGGGCGCGTCATCATGGTCATGTCCTGCAGATCGTGTTCGATCGACACGTCAAGCGTGTACGGGCCGATCCGCAAACGATCGCCCTCATGAAGCTGCGTCTCTCGCGAGCCATCGAGGATCTGGTCATTGAGCAACGTGGGATTGCTGCCGGCATCGATCAGGATAAAAGCGCCATCTTGCCAATCGATGCGCGCTTGTACGCGCGAGATCGCGCGTTGCGTGTCAGGGAGGACGACGGTGCATTCAGGCGCACGGCCGAGCGTGCCGCCGGCGGTATCGAATTCGATAACCTGCTTCGTGGCCGTCTCGCCACCGCTCAGCGTCAGCTTCAGTTTCGCTGCGTTGGGATCATTCAGTAACATGCGATCTCCTTATTTGGCGACCTTGCGCGAGCCGTCGTCGGCATCGCGGGGCGGGGTCGGCGGCGGTGGCGGCACGCTCACCGGAACGGGCGGAATGCCGGGGCCGATGGGTATCGGGAAGCTCGACATCTCGATGGTGTCGGGACCGATCAGGATGTACGACGCTCCTGCGCGCAACGCGATGGAGGCGGTCGCCTCGATCTCCACGGCCATGCCCGCCTTGATCTGCACGGCCATGCCCGCATTCAGCGAATACGCCTCGCCCACGAACTGGTTATGCGTCGTCATGGTCGCGGCCGTCACGCCGCCCAGCACGTTCGACTTGCTGCTGCCCATCACCGTGTCGTTACGCGTGCCGGTCGTCTTGATGAACTCGCTGCCGCTCACGCTCAAATGCCGGTCGTTCCTGACGTTCATCAATGCGTCGTGCTTGACCCAGGTTTCGTGATCGCGTTCGGCATGGAAGAACAATTGTTCGTCCCCTTTGCGGTCATCGAGCCGCACCTCGTTGTAACCGCTGCCGCCTTTGGTCGAGTTGCTCTTGAGCGTGGAGATGGCCGCGTTCGCAGGCAGTTCGTACGGCGGCATGTTAGTCGAGTTGTAGACCGCGCCCGTGATCACCGGACGATCCGGATCGCCTTCGATGAACTCGACCAGCACCTCTTGCCCGATGCGCGGAAGCTGCATCGATCCCCAGCGTTTGTTCGCCCAGCTCTGCGATACACGCACCCAACATCGATCAAGCTTTTGCGCGCCCGATGAAGCGCCAAGTTGTTCCCAATGAAACTGGACCTTCACGCGGCCGTATTGGTCGGTGAGGATCTCGTCGCCATCGGGACCGACGACCACTGCTGTTTGCGGACCACCCACGCGCGGTTCCGGCGTGGTGCGTGCGGTGCGAAATGTGTTGTCGGCGCGGATCGCAGTGAAGCTGCAGTCGAAGAGCGGCAACGTGCCGTCGCTCGTCGATACATACGCGTCAGAGACAATCTCCGCGCGGGTCTGCGTGATCAGGTACTGACGATCCTGCGCGGTCGCGGGGGAAACGCGCAAACGGATCAGGCCGCCCGGAATGAGCCCGCGCGATGTGCTGCGTGCATCGATGGAATCGTTTTGCGTCTGATGGATTTCGACGTTCACCCGTGCAAGGCGATCGCCATCCGCGGCCTTGACGTGGCCCGTCAGATGTTCCTGCATCACGTAACGCGCGGGATCGAAGGGCGCGGCGCGCGTCGCGCGTGCCACGAGACCGTGGTTATTGCTCACCGACGCCTTCTCGAAGTCGTACTCGTTGACTTCATACCGGCCGGTCTGCAAGGTCGCGCCCGATACCCAGCGGTACACGCATTCTTCATCCTGCTGCGGCGTGTCCCATGCCTGATACGGAATGGTCTCGTACTGCGCAATGGGCCGGTGTTCGCTATTCGAATCAGTCAGCACGAGCGTATGTTTGCCGCCCGCGTACTCGAAAAAATAGTGAATGCCTTCACGCTCGAGCAAGCGGCTCACGAAGTCGAAATCAGTTTCCCGATACTGCACGCAATGGTCGAGCGCCGGATAACTCGCGCTGCACGCATTGCGAAAATCGATATCGAAGGGTTCGAACACAGCGCTCACGATCTGCGGCACGGTCTTCTGATAGAAGAACCGCCGATGCGACGACTGCGTCAGCAACCACAAGCGCGGGTGCACGACGGCCTCATACCGTGCCATGCGGTTATGGGTGGTATCGCCGGGAACGATCAGCCGCAATGTCGTGACGATGCCATTGAACTGGCGTTCGCCGCCAGCCGGATAATCGAGCGTGACCGAGAGGGTCTGGCCGAGCACATCGGCTGGATCGATGTCGTTGCTCGGGCTCAGAAACGCAAGCTGAAATTCACTCATCCGGCCGAGCTCTTCCGTTGTCGACATGCGCATGAACACGGCTGTATCGCCGAGCGCGGCGCATTCCATGCGGACGTGGCGAGTGCTAGTCGAAGGCATAGGTGAACTCCTCCGCTTCAACGCCAACGTGCACCCGTGCAAGCGCTTTTCCATCGATCACGCGCGTCAGGAATTCGGTGCTGATGCGTGGAAGAAGACTGTTCGTCAGGATGGCGTCGATCATGCGTCCGCCGCTTTCAAGCCGCGTGCAGCGCACGGCGATCTGGCCGACCACGTCTTCATCAAAAGTGAACGGCACTTGATGCGTACGCGTGACACGCTGCGCCACACGTCCCAGTTGCAGGCGAATGATCGCGCGCAGCATCGCGTTGCTGAGCGGGTAATACGGGATCGTCACCATCCGGCCCAGCAATGCCGGCGGGAACGTATGCAACAGTTCCGCATGCAATTGCTCCTCGATAATTTCCATCGCAGGCATGTTCTCCGGATCGCGGCACAGATGCGCAATGCATTCCGTTCCCGCGTTCGTGGTGAGCAGGATCAGCGTGTTGCGGAAATCGATGGAGCGCCCTTCGCTATCTTCCATCCAGCCTTTATCGAAGACTTGAAAGAAGAGTTCGTGCACATCGGGATGCGCCTTTTCCACTTCATCGAGCAGCACGACGCTATGCGGTCTCCGACGCACCGCTTCGGTCAACACGCCACCTTCGCCAAAGCCGACATAACCGGGAGGCGCACCTTTTAGCAGCGAGACCGTATGCGCTTCCTGGTACTCACTCATGTTGATCGTGATGAGGTTCTGTTCGCCGCCATAAAGCAGTTCGGCAAGCGCGAGCGCGGTCTCGGTCTTGCCCACGCCCGACGTTCCTGCGAGCATGAAGACGCCAACCGGCTTGTCCGGGTTGTCGAGCCCCGCACGCGATGTGCGAATGCGCCGCGCGATCATCTCGGTCGCATGGCCCTGACCGATGATGCGACGGTCCAACAGTTCGCCAAGACGCAGCACGTTGTTGATATCGTTCTTCACCATCTTGAGCACGGGCACGCCGGTCCAGTCCTGAACCACCGCTGCGACCGCCTGACGATCCACGCCCGGCAGGATCAACGGCGCATCGCCCTGATGCCCGGCGAGCACTGCCTGTTGGGTTCTGAGGGCGGCGAGGTCTGCGCCCGGTGCGCCATCACGTAGTTGCGCACGCCGCGCAAGGATGTCCTTCACCAGTTCGCGTTCAATGTTCCAGCGGGCGGTAAGGTCCGTCAGCCTCGTGGTCTCTTCTTCAAGCGCCTTTGACCCCACCTCGTGACGTGCTGTTGTATCGATACCGATCAGGCTTTCACGCGCGATCACTTCCAGTTCCGTCTTCAACGCGGCAATGCGCTTCTGCGCGTCGTCCACCGCTGGCGGCGTCGCGTGCTGACTCACTGCGACGCGGGCGCATGCGGTATCGAGCAGGCTGACGGATTTGTCGGGTAACTGACGCGCCGGGATGTACCGATGCGACAAGCGCACGGCCGCTTCTATCGCTTCGTCAAGCACCTGCACGCCGTGATGCTGCTCCAGCGCGCCAGCGATGCCGCGCATCATGGTAATGGCGCGCGCCTCGTCGGGCTCGCGCACTTGCACGACCTGGAAGCGCCTCGTCAGCGCAGGATCTTTTTCGATGTGCCGGCGGTACTCCGACCATGTGGTTGCCGCGATTGTGCGCACCGTGCCGCGCGCCAGCGCGGGTTTCAGCAGGTTCGCGGCGTCGCCGGTTCCGGCCGCGCCGCCCGCACCTACAAGCGTATGCGCTTCATCGATGAAAAGAATCACCGGGTGTTCCGCCGACTGCACTTCTTCAAGCACCTGGCGCAGCCGGGTTTCGAACTCGCCCTTTACGCCGGCGCCTGCCTGGAGCAATGCAACATCGAGCGTGCGCAGCGTGACGCCGCGCAGCATGGGCGGAACGTCGCCGGCCACGATGCGCTGCGCGAGGCCCTCAACAACGGCTGTCTTTCCCACGCCCGCTTCACCCGTCAACAGCGGATTGTTCTGGCGGCGGCGCATCAGAATATCGATCACCTGGCGAATCTCTTCGTCGCGGCCGACGATTGCATCGAGCTTGCCCGAGCGCGCTTGTTCCGTGAGGTCGACGGTGAAGCGTTGCAACGCATCCTGATTGGCCGCAGGCGTAACGACTGCGGTTGACGGTGCATTAGAGACGTCACTATTCTCCGGCGACTCCGCAAGCACAACGTCGAAGTCATCCACGAGGTCATCGAGTTTCACGCGATCGAACTCGCGCGAAATCCCGCGCAGCGCGTTGCGCAATGCTGGCGTCTTCAACGCGCCGACGATCAAATGGGCGCTGCGCACTTTGGGTGCATCGAACAGCAATGAGCCGTACACCCAGCCACGCTCGACGGCTTCTTCCAGTTGCGACGAGATATCCGTGATCGATGTTGACCCGCGCGGCAAACGATCCAGCGCTTCTGTCAGATCACGCGCAAGCGCGGAAGGCTCCACGCCAAAATGCTTGATGATCCGATGCAAATCCGAGTCGGGTAGATTGAGCAGCTGATGCAGCCAGTGCGTGAGTTCCACATACGGATTGCCCCGCAGACGACAGAACGTCGTGGCACTTTCCATCGCGCGGTAACTGAGTGTGTCGAGTTTGCCGAACATCACGGCGCGGCTAATTTCTGCCATGGTTAATCCTGTGCGAGAGTCTTGACGCGGCCGTTCTGGCCGAGCGGTTTGAGTAGGAGTTGCCTGGCGTCCGATGCAGCGGGACGCGATAACAACCAGGTCGTGTAACCAAGACGCTGCTCGCGTCCGAGAGCGAGACGAGGAACTTCTGCACGTCGTAGTTGCAGGTTCAGATCCCATTCGAGCGGATCGCGCACGTAGTTTCGGATCCAGTCGGCGAGGCGCACGAGGCTCGTGCCGCGGGGCAGGAATCGCTGATAGTCGGCCATCGAAAGCGGACCCAGCGCGACGCGAAACTTGTGCTGCCGGTCCCACGCGCGCGCGCCGAGCATCGTGCCGATTCCCAGACGGCCACTATCAGTGGCGGCGCCAAGACGGCTCAGCGATCGTGCCGGCAAGTCGATCCAATGACCGACGTTCTCCTCCACGTCGACTGGAACGTTGAAAAAGCGCATCAGCACCAGACGCAAGCCGGCCGCGTGACGTGTGGGACCGCTGAGCACGCCGGCAAAGTGAAGCTTCGCGAAATCAGGAATGCTGTCGCGATTGCGCAGCGCCGGTTCGCCAAGGCCGAACGTGCTGCCTACGTACGCTGAAAAACGGTCGCCGTTATTGCGGTCCAGGCTGACCGCCGGTTGCGCCACCGCCCATGATCGATAAAACAGCGACGTCATGCGGTGATGGAACACATCCAGGAAACGCGCGAAGGTCGGGTCGTTTGCGTGACGCATGCGGTCGCGGATATATTCGGTGAGATGTGTCGGCATCGGACCATTCGGGCCCAGCAGTCCGAAGAAATTCACGACCAGCTTCGGCGCTTTCCCACCCTCTGCGTTCAAGCTGAAATTGCGCAGCGTTGTCGGGAAAAAGATGAGGTCGGGATCCTGGCCAAAACGCACGGCATCGTCCCGCGCGCGCAACGACGAACCCACACGCGGCAGTCCCGGATACGCACATTCGAGCAGGCGCACGGCCTGAAAAAAGTCGAAGCTTTTTGCATCGGCCGCGAGCCGGTCGAGAATGGTCACAGCGTTTTGCATAACCCGCTCCCCGGCGCCCAGCGCATGATTTCGCCACGCGTGGCGCTCGTGACCACCGTCTCCGTGAACGAATTAAGCGACACGTATTGCGTGAAAAAGCGCGCGAGCACAGCGCCGAACAGAAACGCGCTTGCACCTTCAAAGCCGGTTTCATCGATCAGCAGGTTGATCTCCAGACCCCGGCCGAACACGATCGGACCGCGTGACGGCAAACGACGCGTCACGGGCTGTGTACTGATCGAACGAAGACCGTCGACTTGCCGCGCCGCGGCAACGTCGCCGGCTGGTGCATAAAGGCCGAGCAGGTCACGCATGGCGCGCGCACCCTGACCGTCGTCACTGTCCACGAGCGACGCATAGTTCAACGACAAATGACTCAGCAAGCGCCACGCAACCGGACCCTCCGCATACGATGGCAACGGCCGGCTCGGACCGCCGATACACCGCGCGCTGAGCACGGGCACTTCGAGATCGACGGTGAAGTCGGTTGCCGAATTACCTAGCGGCATGGTCAGCGTCAAGTCGCGGTTGGTGCACAACACGCTTAATCCGAGTTGATGCAATTCGCCGGGATACGGCGCGTCCGTTGTATCGACGAGCGCGATGAAGGTCTCGCTGCCAAGGTAGTTGGAGCGCACGCCGCGTTCGCTTTGCCGCGATGACGGCAGACGTTTCTCGCGGCGAACCTGATAGAACGCTCCGTCGACGGCATCGGGAAGACCCATGTCGCGCGCGCGATAAAACGGCTGGAACGGCAACTCGGCACCGCCGCCCGCGCGATATCCGGTCACGCCTTGAATCTGGTAGACCTCGAAGTCCATCGGCCGCGTGCGGTCCACCACGACGTGATGCTCGAACTGTTCGCCGGTCACCGTGATGCGATCCGTCCGGCGCGGAAACAAATTGATGCACGGCGTGCAATGAAGCGCGAAGTGCGATGCATCGACGAGTTGTTCAAGCGTCTGGTCCGCTCGCGAGAGCAACAGGATCAACTCGATTTCATCGCTTGCACAACGGGCCATGTGCGGCTTGAGTCCATCGATTGACACAAACATGAAGCGTTGTGCGAACGCGAAATACTCTTGCAGCAAGCGATATCCGGGAAACGACTGACTGCTGACCGGGAGCAAGGCCTCGTTGTCGGAAAAGCCGAGTGGCCGGATTGAGGAAGCCGGCATCAGCCTGCCTCCTGCAACCACGCCAAGCGTTGAGCCAAGCAAGAGCTCATATAAACGCGCCGGCAATCCTTCACCGCCGCGCAGATGAAGCGCGAGGCTATCGAGCGAAATGTCGCTGATCTTCTGGTTGTTCAGCGCGCGCAAACGCAGACGCAGGCCCGCTTTCACGCCGCGTGGCAAGGACACGTCCACGCCTGCCAGCGTGCCCGTGTGGGTGAACAAGCGCACTTCCATCAGCTCGACCGGCCACATCGTCATGGCGTGCGCGGTGCGGAATTCACAACGCGTGGAACTGTCGCCATCCAGACGCCCATGCAGGGCCGTGCCGCGCGGAACCTGCACGCCCTCTGCAAGTGACGGATGGGTCATATCCGGCTGCACTTCCACGATCGCCATGGCCGGCGTCGGCGCAAGATAATGCGGATAAACAAGCTCTGCAAGATGCTGCGTGAAGCGCGGAAATTCCGCATCGATCTTCATCTGCACGCGCGCCGAGAGGAAGCTGAAGCCTTCCAGCAAGCGTTCGACATAAGGGTCGGCGCATTCGAAACTTTCAAGCCCGAGCCGTCCCGCGACCTTCGGGAATTCCTTCGCGAATTCCCCGCCCATCTCGCGGACGTGCTGAAGCTCCTGGCTGTAGTACTCGATCAGTTTTGGATTCATGGTTGGGGTCTTGTAGAAAACGTCGCGGATGTTGGGTCAGTCCTCGAGTCAGCCTTCAGCTCGCCCTCGCTTGTTCACTCGCTTGCTCAGATACGTTGACGGTTCCTGCTTCGAGATCGAGTTCGGTCCGCAGATAAAGGCGTTCCGGGACGGGATGCGCATGCAGATCCCCTTCCACAATGAACGCAATGGCGTTGTGCTGACCCGTTGTTTCTCCAGACTGCACGGCACGTACGCGCAATGTTCCGGGAAGAATTCGCGGCTCGAACGCGCGAATGGTGTCGACCATCAGGCGTTCGATCTGCACCACATCCACGTTCGATGCGCTCTTGCCCGCAAGATCGGAGAAGCCCAGATTCAGCACTGAGTCCGCAACATGCGGGTATCGGCGGACGTCTTGCGACGATGAGATACCTCGCGCATTCAGGAGCCAGCCGAGATCGCGCATCACGCTCTGCCGCAACGCACGCGCAGAACTCGTGCGTTGCTCCCGCACCTCGCGGGTGGCGTCGCGGTCGTGATCGGTCAGCCGTTCGAGCAGCGAGGGCTGGATGCGCCCTGCGTTGCGCGCGATCGTCTGCGGCTTCGTCACGATCAGGCCTCCGCGTTAGCGGGGATGTTCCATTTGCTCTCGACCACGCCGCCGAGTGCCGAACCGGAGGTCGGATCTTGCTGCTGATAGCTAACGTGAAATTTTTCGAAGTTGAGCGTCACGGTTTCCGTGAAACGGTCTTCGCCATCCGAACCACCGGTCGAATAATTCGTGACGAGTACCTTTTCCATTTCGATGATGTAGTACTCGAGCGGCTTCGTTCCGCCGGCCTTGCGTACGGTGAGCTTGCCTGTCGGATAGTGCTTGCCGGTCGTGCATGCCGTGACAATGGAAGGTGTCGCGCGGTCGGTGTATTTGGTGACCGACAGGTCATGAACCGCGACTTTGCCGCCGCCACCGCCCGTGCCGAGGTGCATGGTGCCGGACTGGCTCAAGCCCCAGCTCCACGAGAGAATATCGATTTCGTCCTTATGCACCGAGTCCAGCGATTCGCCTTTGACTGTACCGAGATCCAAGAAAATATCGACTGCCATGATTTGGGTTCCTAAATATATTATTGCGATTGACAAACGTTCGGGTTGAGTCCGGGAACTAAAGAAACTTACGCGGCTTTTGCTGAAGGCAGCTTCGAGACAAGACGCAACGAAACCGTGAGGCCTTCGAGTTGATAGTGCGGACGCAGGAAGAACTTCGATGTGTAGTAACCCGGGTTGCCTTCAACCTCTTCGACCACCACTTCAGCAGCGGCAAGCGGCCTGCGTGCCTTCGTCAACTCCGACGAATTCTCGGGGTCCCCATCCACGTATTGAAGAATCCAGTCCTGCAGCCAGCGCTGCATGTCGTCCTTCTCCTTGAAGCTGCCAACCTTGTCGCGCGCAATGCACTTCAGGTAATGCGCGAAACGGCTGCAAGCGAAGAGGTACGGCAAGCGCGCTGCGAGATTCGCGTTGGCCGTTGCATCCGGATCTTCATATTCGACCGGCTTGTTCAGCGACTGCGCACCAATGAACGCGGCAAAGTCGGAGTTCTTCTTGTGCACGAGCGGCATGAAACCATTCTTCGCGAGTTCGGCTTCGCGACGATCGCTGATCGCAATTTCTGTCGGGCACTTCATGTCGACGCCGCCGTCATCGGTTGGAAAGGCGTGAACCGGCAGGTTCTCCACCGCACCGCCTGACTCAATGCCGCGAATCCGCGAGCACCATCCATAGGTCTTGAACGAACGATTGATGTTCACCGCCATGGCGTAGGCCGCGTTCGCCCATGCATATTTCGATGCATCCGCGCCGGCTGTATCTTCTTCGAAATCGAACTCTTCGACCGGGCTGGTCTTTGCGCCATAGGGCGTGCGCGCAAGGAAACGCGGCATTGCAAGACCGATATAACGCGAGTCGTCCGAGTCACGCAGCGAACGCCATGCAGCATGTTCCGGGGTCTGGAAAATCTTCGTCAGGTCACGCGGGTTGGCAAGCTCTTGCCACGAGTCCATCAGCATCACGGCGGGGTCGGCGCCGGCGATAAACGGTGCGTGCGCCGCTGCCGAAATCTTGCCTATCTGCGTCAGGAAATCGACGTCCGGTCCGCTGTTATCGAAGTAGTAATCCGCAACCAGTGCGCCATACGGCTCGCCGCCGAACTGGCCATATTCCTCTTCGTAGAGCTTCTTGAAGAGCGGGCTTTGATCCCACGCTACGCCCCTGTATTTACGCAATGAACGATGCAGGTCGTTCTTCGAGATATTGAGTACGCGCAGCTTGAGCGTCTCGTCGCTTTCCGTGTTCGTCACGAGATAATGCAGACCGCGCCATGCGCTTTCGAGCTGCTGGAACTGCTCGGTATGCAGGATCACGTTCACTTGCGCGCTGAGCTTTTCATCGATCTTCGCAATCAGCGATTCGATGGTCGCGAGGGCGTCATCGGACACGAGATGCGTGTCTTGCAACACTTGTTCCGCGAGCGTGCGCACCGCGCTTTCCACGGCTTCCTTGGCTTTGTCGGTGCGCGGCTTGAATGCTTTCTGCAGGAGCCGGCCGAACTCGCCTGACGCGTCCGCTTCAGTTGTTTCCGCTTCTTCCGGGTGGGTCGTTTGCTGCTGCATGTTGTCGCTGGCATCTGCCATGATCGTTCCTCTTGGCTTGCGGGTTGATAGGGAATTAGGCGGGCTTCACGCGTGCAGGATCACGCTTGCGGCTTGGGCGCAGACGCCAGCGCGCTGAGAAGAGCCGGATCTTCCAGCAGCTTGCTGACCAGCTTCTCCGCGTCGGTCTTGCCGTCCATATAGGTCAGCAGGTTCTGCAACTGGCCGCGTGCTTCCAGCAACTTTGCAAGCGGCTCAACCTTGCGGGCGATCGCCGCCGGCGAGAAGTCGTCCATGCTTTCGAACGTCATGTCCACGCCCATCTTGCCGTTGCCCGTCAGCGTGTTCTCGACCTGCATGGCAACACGCGGTTTCATGGAACGCAGGCGTTCGTCAAAATTGTCGATGTCGATTTCGAGGAACTTGCGATCCGCCACCGGCTGCAGCGACTCTTCGGGCGTTCCCGAGAGATCGGATAAAACGCCCATCACGAAGGGCAGATTGACCTTCTTCTCCGAGCCGTAAACTTCGACGTCATATTCAATCTGTACGCGCGGTGCACGATTGCGTGCGATGAATTTCTGACTGCTTTCCTTGGCCATCTTCCTCTTCTCCAGTGAATGAATCGAACGAGCTATTCGGGTGCCGACATGCCGGCCGTTCCAACTACGCTGGTCAGTTGAGCCAGCCCTTCGGGCGCAAGGTCCTTCAGCAAATCGACGAACGACTTGTCGACAAGACCACGCGCGCGATGCAACAACAGCGGCACTGGGCTCGAGGGTTCGTGGCGCGCGTAGTAGTCGCACAGCCGGTCGAGCGTGGCGATCACGTCGGCCCGCGTGGCAAGTTGGTTCGTTGCCGGCGCAGGGGTGTCGGTCACGAACGATGCTTGCGTGATCGCGAGCGCATCGGGTTCCAGCGTTTTACCAATGCCCAATTTTTCCAGGCAATCGCCAATGAGCGTTTCCCCTCTTCGCAACGGCGCCTTCAACGCAGCGAGGTCCAGCGCCTGCGCCATGCCAACGCGCTCCGCCAGCACGACTTCAATCCGTTCCGCATGCGCCAACGCCGCACTAAATGCAGCCTTCAGCGATACCGCGCGATCAACCGAGGCTGCAATCGCCGCTTCGATTTCCGCAAGGCTCATGACGGCGCGGGCGGCGACCGGCGGCGTATCGCCGTTGGCGTAGAACCATTCGCGCAACGTGAGCGCCAACGTTTGCGATGGAAGCTGCGGTAACAATGGGGTGTCGAGCAATTCCGCCAGCACGCCCGATGTATCCACGAACGCCGCGAGCGCATTGATACGTGCCGTAGGATCGTTGCCATCGTTGGCATCGAGTTGCGGATGCACGTGACTCCAATGACGTTCAAGCAGGCCATCGGCAAGCGCGAGTGCGTCGGCAAATCCAGCGACGCCTTCAATGGCAAGACGCGCCCGCGACAGGTAGGCAACCACTCTCAAGTCGCGGCTGCACGACATCAACTCGACGCACAACGTATTCGCCGCGATCCAGTCGGGCGGCACGGCAGCGACTACAGTCTTGCCGTATTCCGCTTCGGGCTTCCCGTCGACCGCTTCTTCCAACAGCCGGAAAGAGGCGTCGTATTCGAGATCCGCGCCGCAAACAAGCTCTGGGGAGATGTCCTCGAACCAGGCGGCCCATTCTGTGTGGGTGATGAATTCACTTGTCATTTTGGAACTTCAAAACGGCTCGGTTAGATAACGGGTTCAGACGCATTCGGACATTGATTAACGCGTCTCTTACCCAACACAACATCCTGAAAGCGGGTTTATTCCGTTTTGTTTTCACTGGTTTTCACGCGCCGCACACTAAAGATGTTTCTGAATGAAACAAGCGTCCCATGTTTATCTGGATTCAGCGAACGCCGCTCGATAACTGGAAACGCCATCGGTCGAGATTCTGCGGATGGTCCACCGTCGCCTTCTGTATGTCGCCTCGAATCAGGTGGCAAATGGTGAGTTGCCCCTTGAACGTCTCCAGGATCTGCACAAGCCTGACGCGCTCGGCGTGGCCTGAAAATCCTAAATCGAAATAGATGACGCGACGCCGCGTGTCCCCGGTCACGAGACTGTCGCCACCGCCGCCGCCCGAGCCGCCGGCGATTCCCATTGCGGGCACGTCGCGAATGGCCAGGTTCCATGAGAAACCGTTCTCCGCAATCCACTTCTTCGCCTCTTCATCGCTTTTCATCGCCTTGAGCGCGGCGGGCGGACGGTTGGTATCGTCCGTCGCCATCAGATGCCGGTAGGAATGCCAGATCCTGAAGGTGTTCGAGGCAGGCTTGAACGCATACATGTCCTTCTCGACTTCACCGACAAACTCCCACTGCCGGGTTGCATCGTCGTAGCGGAACCATTCAATGCGCTCGTTCCATTGCAGCACCGGGCTCTCGATGTCCGTGCCCGACAACTTGCCTAACTTGCGCGGCGTCACGTTCACGCGAAAGCTCAGGTCGAAGTGATGACCTGCAGGATCGCTCGATAGGCGCCCTCCTACCGTCGTAATTCTCTCGTAGGGAATCGACAAGTTGTCGATGGTCATTCTTGCTTTCATCGCATCTCCGGGTAGCGGCTGTTCATGCGCCAAGGAGCAGCCGGGCGATGCGTCTTATTCCATCGGTAGCCGCGAGGGGATTTCATTGCGACGTGGAATAGATCGCAATGGTGAACTGTTGAATCAGCAGGGCTTTAATAGCCGGGAAGGAAAAATGCAACAACGCGCAATACACATTCAACCGAAAGGACGAACCTATGCTTGCAAGTCGTATATCAGTCGGAACCAAGCTCGTTGGTCTTGCAGACCTGCTTGACGGTGGGGGTATTGTTGGAGGTGACGCGGCCGAGCTGGACAGAGGCATTCGCGGCACTTACAGGATGTCCGGGACACAGATCATCTTTTTCAGCGATGAGACCGGGGACGAACGGGTGAACATTTTGCCCTACGTTGCGGGCGCTATCAGCTACGCGGTCATGCAGGGACGCCAGACGATCAGCGGGCCATTCACCGGATGCACCATGGCTGTCTACAACAACCAGGGTACTGCGCGGGTTTGCCATGTGGATACCGCTCAGACCAGTACGGGCGACGCGCCGAGCAAAACGCGATGGAACGAAATGAAGGATGCACCCGGGTTCCAACTTGCCGACGAATTAGTCACAAAAGGGATGATCGGCAATTTCCTTGATCACGCGTCCGGAAACCTCTCTCAGTACAGCACGCTGTGCGTTCTCGCTGTCGCAACGCCCGTACAAGGAATCACACATTATTACGCTATCCGAAGTAATAGGGATTATGTGATCGTGCCATCGCCTTGAACGCCTGGCGAATTCATTCTTGTAGCGAGTTATCTTAACCCTGCATAGGGCGGCACGCGATTGTACGAGGCGCAACATCATGCTTAAGCGAAGAGCGGATATATGTTCACGAACCAAAGCGAAGAAGAAGGTGCCGTCAATGCCTGGCGGGTTTTTCAATCCGCGCCGGCCGGCGCCCTGACAAATAGATCGCTGATCTTCAGGCAATCGGGTGCGTCGAACCTCGGCGGCCCTTGTATTGTGGGAGGCGGACGTCACTACGATGCGCTAGGGCTCACGGGTGAACGTAACATTACAACGAAGCTTGACTATGAGCACTCTACTGCGGTCTCGGCTCTGACAGTGACACCGGGTGGTGATGGCAACACATACTGGTACCCTTACATTCCGGGAGCTGTCGGCGAATGCGACGTTGACTATGACGTACCTGTGGGAACCATTGCGCTGACCGCCGGCATGAATGGATGCTCCCTGCGGATCTACGCCAATCCTCCTGCAAAAACAATCAAGTTCTGTCACGACGCCAATGGAATGTATGCCAATGACGCGGCCTACGCGAGAACAGGATTTCAGCATCTCCAGAGCATCAACGCCGATAAGAGAACGCGCGGGGAACCGGAGCAAAATATCAATGATTACTGGGACCCCGCGCTTTTTACACACCCGGCGTCGGGCCTCTATTTTATCTGCCGAAAAACTGCAGCCATGGAGTGGACTATCTTTAAGTCTGTCGTCGTTAACGATGGAATCGATAAAGTGTTCAATAAGCGTTGGGATGGCCGGTCGGCGGATGTATGGACATACAAATTTTCCGGCCAGCAGCGAACTAACGGTGAAGTGGCGAGAGTCAAAATCCCGTCATTGGCAGTACTGCGGCCACGTGCAGCAACGATCTAAGATGTGCCTGATAACGCCAACGTAAAGCCAACGCCGACGCTGGCGGGCACGCTCCGCATGCGTTCGGCAACGGTCAACGATCTTCCGCCTGGCGCCGATCTGAAAGGGACTCCGTCGCCGAAGTAACGCTATCGCGCCTTGGTTCCGGGCGTGGCAACTCACTCCACGCGCCCCTCAACTCAAGGTTAGCGTTTGCCGCTGCCACCAGCGGGTTTGCCAGCCGGCTTACGTGAATCCGCAACTGGCTTGCTAGTCGGTTTGCTGCGTGGCTTCTGCACGTTGAATGGGCTACCGCTGGCGAAGCTCGAGCCTTTATCCTCAGCCGCAGCGCGTTGAACCGCAGGCTTGCGTTTGTTTTCGCCACTTTGCGGGCGTGGTTTATCGCTGGGCACCTGCACGGCGCCCGGCACTTTCGGCTTCTTTGGCTTTTTGGGTTTCTTGATAATCTGGCCTGTCGCACTGGTTTGCGGCACGCGGTGTTCCGCTTCGAAACCCGGCTCTTCTTCACGGGGCAGCGTTTGCCGGATCAGCGCTTCGATCGCGGCCAGTTGCGGCGCTTCATCGGCACACACAAGGGACACCGCTACACCGCTCGCGCCCGCGCGACCGGTACGGCCAATACGATGCACATAGTCTTGCGCCACGATCGGCAGATCAACGTTGATCACCAGCGGCAAGTCGTCGATATCCAGCCCGCGCGAAGCGACATCGGTGGCTACCAGCATATGTACCTCACCCCTCTTGAAGCGTTCCAGCGCACGCAGGCGCGCGGGCTGCGGTTTGTCGCCGTGGATGGTGTCAACCGAATAACCCGCTTCATCCAGCATGGCCGCCAGGTAATCCACGCCAATGCGGGTTTTGACGAACACCAGCGCATGCTCCCAGTTGTTCTGAGCCACCAGGTGCATAAAGAGGTCAGGCTTGTTTTTTTTATCGACCGTCACTACCCATTGCTTGATCTTGCTGGCCGTGGCATTGGGCGAGCCGACGCTGATGTTGACCGGGCTGCGCAGAATGGCCGCCGCCATGGCGCGGATATCGTCGGTAAAGGTAGCGGAGAACAGCAGGGTCTGGCGCTGAGTGGGCAACGCGGCAAAGACGGCGTTGAGTTCGCGCGAAAAGCCGAGATCCAGCATGCGGTCGGCTTCATCCAGCACCAGCGTTTGTACTTGATCCAACTGCACTGCATTCTGGCGATTGAGATCCAGCAAACGGCCCGGCGTGGCAACGAGCACATCCACGCCTTTGCGCAATGTCATCATCTGCGGGTTGATACTCACACCGCCATAGGCGGCCAGAAATCGTAAGCCGAGGCCTTTGCCGTAGTCGATAAAACTTTGCAGCACTTGTTCGGCCAGTTCACGCGTAGGCACCAGCACCAGGACGCGCGCACGGTTGCTGGACACCGCCGGGCCGTGTTGCACCAGCCGTTGCAATAGCGGCAACGCAAAGCCCGCCGTTTTGCCCGTGCCGGTCTGTGCCGCGGCCATGACGTCGCGGCCACTGAGCACGGCAGGAATCGCCTCAGCCTGCACCGGCGTAGGTGTCTGATAATTAAGGTCCTGCAGAGTACGCAGCAAGGGATCAATCAGGCCGAGCGAGGCAAAAGACATTGGCGTATTCCGGGCTAAAGCCGCAATTTTAGCGTTACCGCCTGGTGCGAAGGACTGAAATACCATTGCCATCTTTCGACGCCGCACTTCACGCAATTCGGGGTCGACATCGGGGCGATATCGCGACCTTCAAGGACCACCTTGCCCGAAGTCGGCTCGATCAGGCGGTTAAGGAGACGCACGCGTGTCGATTTTCCGGAGCCGGAAAGTCCCATGATCACGAAGATTTCGCCCGCCCGAACGCCGAGACTAACGTTATCGACCGCGACCATGCTGCCCGTCTGCTCGAAAATCTCATTCCTTCCACGACCTTGCCGAAGCATCTCGGCTGCCCGCTCATTCTTTTGCCCGAAAATCCTGGACAGATTGTGAGCGGTGAGAATTTCGTCTATGGCGCCTGGATTCAGCGCAGCCGGAAAGTTGCGCCGATAGCTATCCGCAAGCGAAATAGAATCACGGATGGACGAATAAAAATCGAATTGTTGGGCTAACTACGAAATCAATCACCGTCGGTTTCGGATTCGACATTCTTTGTTGCGTTGAAAATAGAGTAACCCGCCAATTTGAGTCAACCAGCTACATTTTCTGTACCCTTTGCGCTACTTTTGGTAATGGATAGCGACGACGGACGAACCGGGTAATGACCTCGGACCAAGGCAATCGCAAGCGCAGTAACGTCTCGCGCCGCCTGACCAGGTATTGGCCGGTGCGTCAGTAAAGTTCTTTGGTAGGGAAAGTTCCAAGCAGGGATGCGAAATCGAAATTGGCTGTACCGGACAAAATTCCGGCAAGCCGCAAAGTGGTCTTCGGATGACAAGCAGGAGACTTCTGTTCAGCCTCTGCACAACGCCGATAGAATGGAAGCTGTCTCACACTAATCCGCGGCCGCACTCTTTTCTTTATAAGGATGTTTGGCCGGCGCCTGCAGAGAAATTCTGCGTAGCGATGCGAGCGGTGATTTCGACAAAGCTGCGGCGCGACCTAGGCCCACCGTCGAGGAGTGCACTGACGAGAACAGCGTTGAATCCCGTGACTAGCGCCTACAAACACGCTCGTCCTTGCAACGGTCGTTTAGGGGAAAGAATCGATGACTACTGCGCCTGACTTGGCCAGCGGTGCGCACGACGACTCGCCAGAGTCGCTGCTGACGTTCGCTAAATACTTCGAACGCTCGCTCGACGAGGGAATGAGCATCGTCATGCGGCGAGAGAGCGACATCGTTTCAATTCTAATGGGCGAGGCCGCGGGTGAGTGGAACGACTTGAAGAACTGCGGGACTATCACGACCGCCTTGGCTGATGAGATTCTTGCCTTGACGAAGTCCGGTGCGAATCAGATAACAGTCGGCGAACTTCAGTACCGGTTCTTTCGAAGCTTCACGCATATCGAGGGTGCGGGGGCTGTGGTGTTCGCACCCGCTTGAGTGAACGCGTCACTTCCTTTTTTGAAGACAACAAGCGCGTTAAACGCTTCGCGGGCGTCCTTTGGCGCTTACATCGCGGCCAAGAAACGAGCTAGCTGCAGCAATGATGCCGGCTGTGTGTTGTGTGGGAAATAGTCAAGGCCTCGCCCGAAGGTCGGAGCTTCCGGTGAGTGTCGGCCTTCACCCTTCAAGTCTTCAACCTTCCCCCGAGGCCATCGCATTTTGCAGTATGTGTTCACGGGGACGTGAGGTTATCACTGCCGGTTTCGGCTTCGCCAGTAATAACGTAAATGGTATGACGTTCACCGCACCCAAGCACGACCTCACGGACGTCGTTGGGTGGATGGACCAATGGAGAAAGCCTAGCGAGCGATCAGGGATTTTACTTGCCGCAGGCCTTTCATCGCGGCGAGCTTGGAGCGGTCAGCGAGTTGCGAAGTCCCCGGCGGCCGAGGCTTCAGCCCAAGCTTGCGAAGATGATGGTTGGCACGGTAAGTATCCCCATAGTGATGCGGGAATTCCATGTTGAGGCTGAGCGAGATAGATACGTTGTCGTGGTTTTGCACCCAATGCGCAGCGTGGGTCGGGATATGCACTGCGTCGCCGGGATGAAGCGTGAATTGCCGGGCGACCGTCTCGGCGTGCGGTTTGTAAGTACCCGCAGTAATCGAGACCGAATAATATTGCTCTATCTCTTCTTCAGTGGTCACACTGCGGTCCATCGGATCGCACACCCAAAGGTCCTTGGACCCCTGTAGCTGCACCAGGAAATTGACCTCGGAATCGAAATGATAAGGCGTCTTGCGCCGCGGCGATGTGATGAACACCAGCATTTCGGCGTTGCTCAGGAGTCTTGAGCCTTCCGGTCCGGCAATCTCGCGCACGAAGGCCTCGTATTCTTCGAGCAGCGCTTTATAGGCGGGATTGGCCTCGACATGTTTCATCACGAGCCATGCGCCCGCGGTGTCGATGCGGTCGATGATCTCGGGGATCGTCATGTTGGGACTGGGCGTTGTTCCCCATTTGTCAGCAAGCGAGAGATCGCCGGCATCGACATAGATGTCGTCCCTGCGCTTGGCCGCCTCTTCAGCCACTTTTGTCAGCGACTCAATGGAAAATAGCGGATGGCCGGCGAGCGGATGACGCGCTGCGAACGCCTCTTTATGAAGCGCACGTCGACATTCCGCGAGGGGATCGACGGTACTCCATTGCTTCGTAGCCTGAACAGAGGAGGAACCGGTCAACATGGATTTGCTCCGCACACTTGAGATTAGCGCAGGAAAACACAAGCGGTGTAAAACGGACCCGTTGAACTCCGAGGACCATAGCTTCGCGCCGCCCGGCCCGAAAAACCATCCGAATACTACTTGATGAGAAACGGGGCAACTGTGCGCAATACCACTAACGGTTTGCGACTGTGTCTTCCGAAAAATGCTTTCTGAAGTAAGCGGGCGGTGAACGCGTCTGAATCGACACAGCATCCTTGGGATGCATCGTGTCCACTGGACGTTATATACATTTCGCTTTCAGCGGCACCGTTTCGCTAGTAGCTGACTTGAATTTTCGACCGGGTGTGCCTTATTTGCAGCCGCTCACCATCGTCAGGAAAGCGCCGCGCGTGAGGCGGCTTGCGCTAATACGACCCGATTGCCGCCGAGCGACTTCGCGTTGTATAACGCCGCATCGGCCGCTGCCAGCAGGTCGGCAAGCGTGGGAGCTTCGGCACCGAGTTGTGCGAGCCCAATGCTGACCGTTGCTTGTATCGCGACGCCGTCAATCCTGTGCGGGATCGTCTCAGCGAATCGTTTAACGACAGTCTCGCCCACGTCTTTGGCGCGAAGGCTGTCATGGCGAGGAAGCAGCGCAGCGAACTCTTCTCCGCCGATGCGCGCAAGAATGGCATCCGGACCCACCACGCTCCGGGCAACGTCGCCAAATACTTTCAGTACCTCGTCACCCGTCTTATGACCGTATCGATCATTAATGGTCTTGAAAAGATCGAGATCGAATGCGAGGAGAGAGATCGGCCGACGTGGTTCTGCATCGAGGATCACGCGCGCGCCCTCTTCGAAAAACCATCGGCGATTGCCAAGACGGGTCAGGTAGTCCGTTTGAGAGTCTCGCAGAAGCTCGCCATGAGTCTCCTCGCGGATCAGCTTCAGCAGGGTCATCGGCAGAACAACCGAATACAGGACGCCCTCGTACATCGTAACGTTGCTGGCGACCGACACCACGTCTCGCCCGTACCGTGTCGCCAGCAACGGCAAGATGAACGCTCTGGCAGCATAAAGGAGCGTATGGATGCCCGTCACCAACACCGCGATGTGCCGCGATGGCATCAATTTCATGCCCTCGCATCCCAGCAGCTCGAAAGACGTCACGCCGCTGGCCAACGCGATCGGTATCGCGCTTGCGTAGTACCACACTGAGTCCGCCCAGCGCGCGCCGGCCACGGCCCATGTGAGCGCCAGCAAGATGAGCAAAGCGATGGAGCTGTTACGGTATTGCCGGCCGCTTAAGGATGCAACGCCTTGCAGGACCAATAGATAGCCGGTGACGATAACGAGGTTGCTCAAGGCGGAGCCCGTCGCACCGGGCAACTTGGTGCGAACCGTTACCGCCGCACATCCGATGGCAAGCGTGGCGTAGCCTGCTGCGAGTATTTTCAATTCCTTGCTGCGTCTGGGATGCGTTCGATGCTCCCAGAGCGTCATCCCGGAACTGGCGAAAAGTGTCCCGATGATGAGGAAATAGAGGGTCAGAAGGTCAAAGTGCATTGCTGTGGAGAAAGGCCTGCGCCGGTGCATCGCGGCGGCGATTCTACGCAAAAAATTTGGTAAAGGTTAATAGAACGGTTAACCGTTGAGGCAGGCCCTGGATGCACAAAGCGTAACGCCGAGAGGGTTTCGATTACCGCTGGGCATCGGCTCATTCGGCCGAGCACGGTTCGACAGCTTGCCGAAAAATGCCTGCTTGTTGACGAATCGCCCGTGACCTAAACGAAGTGCGTCGAATCGCAGGCTTTGAATCAAGCGCTGGATTTTCGGCAACCACTGTAGTTATCGGCCAATTGCGGAAATACTGAAGGCTTGCTGCGAAAAACATCGCTAAGGGCGTAGCGGCCGAGTAATCGGTTACGACGTCAACAGCTCTTCAAGGCGGTCGAATTCAAGGGGCTTCAATACGTAACCATTGAAGTCGCCGAGACTGACACCTTGCTCCAATCCAACATGCCCTGTCATCGCGACAATTTGAGAATCCCTTGAAGAGCCTTCGCGCCGTATGTCTGCGCAAACGTCTCGCCCATCTGCCTCTCCAAGCTGGATGTCCAGGAGGATCAAATCGAAAGTCGTGCTGCGCGCAAGGGCAATGGCTGCCTGACTATCGTACGCAACAGATGCTTCGTGTCCCAACGCCGCCGCGAGCGTGGCCAGCGCATCGGCCGAAGCAGGATTGTCGTCAACAAACAAGACGTTCAAGGCTTTACTCCCAGGTCTCAGTTTGGATTGTTCTCAGCCATATACGTTTGTGATTTCGTTTATTGGAGTGGCTGGAACGCGTGACTGATTACACTTGCTGCCGGCGAGCGACGCAGGTGCGATCGCCGTCAATTCTACCCGGCAACTCGAATCCTGCCACGGGAGCGAACGATGGTTCACGATGCGATACGCCCAACATGCCGAATTTCGACTGGAGCCAGTACCCGATCTTGCATTTCTTTTCGGCGCCGAAATTGCTTGATATCCGCACTTGGGATAACGGGTAGCGGCATTCCAGAAGATGCGCTACGCGCCTGACACGGAAGGTTTCTCCCGCATGAAGTGGCTCTCATAGCCGCGGAGGCAGCCCGTTTTGCGTTTGAACAGCGCGCGGAAATGTAGGCGTGACGATTTTCAACGACCGGGCCTAAAGGGTCGAATAATCTATTGAGCCGCTATGCGGCGGACCCCGTGCTTCTTATAGCTCACGCCGTTCACGAATGAGCTGACGCTGAACGCTGAGCGGCCGGTCCGTCGAACCGGCCATCTGCAAAAAACGCGTTTATTCTTAATTAAGGCGCTTCAACTGACCATCGTCGGCATACCAGTCGACCGTGACGCCGCTCGTGTTGACGGTCACGGCGCGCGGCTCGCTGAACTGATCGAACGACTCGATTCCGGTTTCACGTCCCACGCCGCTATTCTTGAAACCGCCCCAGGGCGAAGCCGGATCCAGCCGATGATGATCGTTGATCCACACCATGCCGAACACCAGTTTGCTCGCCACGCGATGTGCACGCGCTACGTCGAGCGTCCACACGGACGCCGCGAGACCGAACTGGGTATCGTTGGCAATGCGAAGCGCATCCGCTTCGTCCTTGAACGGCATGATCACCGTGACAGGACCAAACACCTCGCCCTGGCCGAGTTCCGATTTCGGATCGACATCGTAAAACGCGGTGGGTTGCAGGTAGAAACCTTCGCTCAAATGCGGGGGAATGCCGCCGCCCGCGAGCAATTTCGCGCCGTCCGCAATGCCGCGTTCCAGCATGCCGAGAATGCGCGTACGCGAACGCGCGGAAATAACCGGTCCCAATTGCGTGTTCAGATCGGCGGGATTCCCGACGCGAATCGCCTCGACCTTCGCGCGGAATTTCTCCAGGAATTTTTCGTAGATGGTCTCCTGCACCAGCAACCGCGCGCCGCATACGCAAGTCTGCCCTGCCCCGATAAACGCCGCGAACGCCGCGCCGTTCACCGCGCGATCGATATCCATGTCATCGAACAGGATCACCGCCCCCTTGCCGCCCAGTTCGAGCGTCGTCAGCGCGAAGGTCTGCGCGGCCGCTTCGCCAATTGAGCGGCCGACTTCGGTGCCGCCGGTAAACACGACTTTTGCAATCAGCGGATGGCGCCCGAGCGCCGCGCCCGCCTCCTTGCCCTCACCGTTGATCACATTCACCACGCCGTCAGGAACGCCCGCCTGCTGCAACAACGCGACGAGACGCACGGTCGTGAGCGGCGTTTGTTCCGATGCCTTGATCACGACGCTATTGCCCGTCGCGAGCGCGGGGGCGAGGCTCTTCGACAAGATCATCAACGGATGGTTGAACGATGTCATCAACGCACACACGCCGAGCGGCACGCGCTGCGTATAACAAAGATACGGGCCTTCGATAGGAATCACATCGCTGCGTCGCGTGAGCGCAAGCGCGGCGAAGTATCGGTAAAACTGCGGCAAGCGCGAAATCTGCGCGCGCGTTTCAACGATTGGGCGGCCGTTGTTGAGCGTCTCGAGCTTGTAGAAGTTCTCGAGGTCGGCTTCGAACAGATCGGCGAAACGGTTCAGCACGCGCGCGCGTTGCTGGAACGGCATGTCGCGCCAGACGCCGCTTTCAAACGCGTTGTGCGCGCATTGCACCGCGCGGTCGACGTCTTGCGCCGACGCCTTCGACAACGTGCCGATCGCGGCGCCATCGGCGGGATTGATAATGTCCATGATCTCGCCTGACGCGGCATCGATGAACTTTCCGTCGATGAACAATTGCGCGCTCAGGAACTGCTTATTCACTGCATCCATCTTGCTTTCTCCATTTACTTGAGCGGGGATACCCGCGTATCGGCGCCGACATTGAGGCGCGCGGGCGCGTCCGTCGGCTGAATATCTTCCAGGCGCTGGCCGGTCGGTTCCACACCGAGCCACGCCACCACCACGATCTGAATGGCAAGCAGGCCGATCATCAACGCAAGCACGCCGACCACGCCGTAATGTCCGAAGAGCGCGACGACAATGAACGGCGTGACGATGGTCGCACCTCGGCCGAGCGTGTTGCAGATACCCGATGCACGCAGGCGCACTTCAGTCGGAAACAACTCGGGCACATAGATCGCGAACAGCAACGCCACGAGCACATAAATAGGGATCACGAGCAGCAAGCCGACAACCGGCAACATGATCGGGTTGCTCACGAACGGATAGATCGCGCCGAAGATGATCGCCAGAACCGACGCGCCGATTATCGTCGGCTTGCGCCCCCATCTGTCAGCGGTCAATGCACCGATGCCCGAACCAATAGGCGCGCCGATAGACATCACCAGCGCATATCCAAACGACTTGGCAATGCTGAACCCCTGATGCACGAAGAACGTCGGCAGCCACGTAACAAATCCGTACAGCAAGGTGTTGATCACCACCAGCGTCACGCATCCAACGATCATGCGCGGCAGCATCGCGCCGGTAAACAGCGAGCCGAGCGCGCGCGATGGCGCAACGGAAGGCTTGGGCGATGGTGCCGGCAACGTGCCGCCATGTTCGGCCATCACCTCGGTTTCGACCTTCGAGAGGATTGCTTCGGCATCCTGATTTCGCCCGACCGACTCCAGCCAACGCGGCGATTCAGGCAACGATTTACGCGCATACCACACGCCGATTGCGCCGATTCCGCCCAGCACGAACATCGCCCGCCACCCCATTGCGGGGATCAGGAAGAGTCCGATCAAGCCCGCCACCGGCAATCCGGAAACGACGAATACGGCCATCAGTCCCTGCATTTTTCCACGCGATGCAGGCGGTGCGAACTCTGTCAGCGTCGAATAGCCGACGACATTTTCCGCGCCGAGCCCCAGGCCCATCACGAATCGAAACGCGATCAGCACCATCATGTTCGGCGCCAGCGCTGCGCCTAGCGACGCAATGCCGAAGACCATCAGGTTGGTTTGATAGGTGAAACGGCGGCCAAAACGATCACCCAGAAAACCGGTCGCGAGCGAGCCGATCATCATGCCGAGGAACGTCAGCGATACAAACAGCGCATTCTGGCCGAGCGTTGAAAAGCCGCTTTGCAGCGTGGCGCCAAGGACCGTCGACGCCACGTAGATATCGAAGCCATCGAAGAACATGCCGATCCCGATCAGCCACATGATGCGCTTGTGAAAACCCGATACCGGCAGCCGGTCCAGGCGTGCGCCTGCATTCACATTCATTTCCGTCTCCTGCAAACCATCGAGGGTTTGTCGTAATACATGACCGGTTACTTCGATGCCATCAGACGCAACGCCGATACCGTCAGCGTTTCAGTCGCGCATCGGAAGTTGTGTTCGAGCGAGCTTTCCTCGGCGTTCTGGAAGAAGGACTTGCACTGGCGCGCGCCGGCGTCGTCGAGTGCGAGGATCCGGTCCGTGAGCGCATCAGCTTCCGCTTGCAGCGTGTCGGGCGCGCAGACGCGCGTCACAAGACCGGCATTGAGTGCGGCGTCGGGCGTGATCGGATCGCCGAAAAGAACCATCGGGAACACGTGCTTGGGGAGTGCGTACCGGCCGAGATACGCCATGATCGCGGCGGGCGGCAAGCCCTTGCGCATCTCGGGAAAGGCCAGTTTCGCGCCGCCGGAAACCAGCGTGAAGTCGCAAAGAATGGCGAGGCCGAAGCCGAAACCGAGCGCATCGCCCTGTACTTCGGCGATCGAAATCATCGGCGATGCTCGCAATAGCCGCTTCAATTCGATCAGCCGCGATACCTCTCGATGGATCGACGCCGCGTCGGTTCCGGCGCGCTCGCGCCCTGTGCAAAACACATCGCCGCGTGCTCGAATGCGCAGCACACGGGCTGCGGGCAGCGTTGCTTCGCTACGCAGCGCAGCGATCATGGCGTCGAACATGGGCCCGGTGACTTCGTTGCCGGCAGCCGTATTGTTCAGCGTAAACGTTAAAACTTCGCCCAATCGATCGATCACGACCGGGTCCGGCAAGCGCGCGTGGTCCAAGCAGCCTCCTGTTGTATAATCACCCTGTATAAGCTGTATACAGCGTATTCATCGAACAACGGAAAGTCAATGGTCCCTGCAATGAAACTCGCCAACGCGGACAATCCCGCCAATGTGCCCGAGCAAGCGCTCGAAGCGATCGGCCGCAAATATCACTCGAAAATGCGCATGATCGACGCGTCCGGCGACTCGCTGAGCGATGGCGTAGTGGTGCCTGCGTTGCGCGAAGCGATCGTGGAAGGCGTGCTGGCGCCGGGAAGCCGGCTGTCGGAGGTACAGGTCGCGAAGCAGCTGAACGTCAGCCGCACGCCCATGCGCGAGGCGTTTGCGCAGCTTGAACGCGAGGGTCTGGTGACGGTTGTCGCGCGCGTCGGGGCGTTTGTGCGGTCGGTGACGCTGCGCGACGTGGCGGAGATTTATACGGTGCGCGCCGCGCTTGAGTGCCTCGCGGTTCAGCTTTGCGCGGAAAATATCACGACGCTCGGGCGCGCCCAGCTGGAAGACGTGATCGGCGAGATGCGCGCTAATGTCAGCGCCAATGACCCTGCGGCCTACGTCGATGCGCTCGACCGTTTCTATTCGATCGTGATGACCTTAGCCGATAACCGCACGCTTCAGGTCACGCACGCGAGCCTGATGGGTCCGGTACGCCGCCTGCGACGAATCGCGATGGCGCGTGGCGGCCGGATGCTTGCGTCGTTTGAACAAGCCGTGAAGATCAAGGACGCAATTTCCACTGGCGATAAATGCGTGCAAGACCTGATGCGCGAACAATTGCGCGGCGCGTGCGAAGCGGCGACGGCAGTATTGAAGGAAACGGATGGCTGAACATTTCTCGCAACGCTTGGCGCATTCGCGGGTTCCCTTATGGGTCGCCGCTGCGCGCCTTATTTTCCAGGTAAGCGGAGAGCGCGTTCAGCTTCCAGGGCGTCTGCACAGTCCGCTCGCAATCACACGATCACACCATCACACGATCACAGCCGCCGCAATCCAGTTCCTTAATGCGCCGATGCCGACTTGCGCCGCAATTGGCCTACCGATAACCACACGGCGGAGACAAGGAAATAGATCGCGCCGACCCCTGCATATCCGGCCACTTTGATAATTGCAGGCGGCACCGATGCATGGGCCTGCGCGATAAAAAACACGCCCGCAAGCGCCGACTGCCCGCCGCTCAAAATCATTGCCCATTGCGCACCAAAACGCTTCCAGCGACGAACGGCGGTGGCAAGCTGAAGTAATCCGGACAGCACGGCCCAGACTCCGAATACATCGAGGACCAGGCTTGTGTCAGCGTTCAATACAACAATCACCGCAACCGCTATCGCTGCGCTAACGAAGACGTTAAAAGCTTGGGTAAGGTTCTTGCGCATCCCGCCGCTACGCGACATGTCGACGTAGTTGGCCGCCGCATCCCATAAGGGATAGACGATGAGCAGTGCTGCTCCGATCATCGTGGCATGCTGCCCGATAGTGAACGCGAGCGCGACCCACACGACAGAAAACGCCGCACGGGCAAAATAGTATTGCTTGAGCCACCGCTCATCTTGAACGCGGGTGGTGTCAGTTGAATGAGTAGCCATTGAAACTCCTTTGAGATTGTGTCGACCGCGTCTGGACAGTGATAGGGATGATGGCATTCGATCTTCCTTGACGGCATCGGTCAAATGACCGATCCGCTTCAGGACGTTGGGTGAAACGCCGCTGCCAAAGCTCTGAGCGAAGCAGCGCCCGAGCGGGGAATGCGCATTGCTGTAGCGACGGTATCCGCCACTTTTCCCTGGAGCATCCCATGGCCGCAACTGTTGGCGACTTCCTCGTCGATCGTCTCTATTCGTGGGGCGTACGCCGCATCTTTGGTTACCCCGGGGACGGCATCAACGGCGTGTTCGGCGCACTTAATCGCGCTGATGGAAAAATTGAATTTATCCAGGCCCGTCATGAAGAAATGGCAGCATTCATGGCAGCGGCGCACGCAAAATTTACAGGCGAGCTCGGCGTCTGTATTGCGACGTCAGGACCTGGCGCGTCTCACTTGATCACGGGCCTTTACGACGCACGAATGGATCACATGCCAGTGCTGGCAATCGTAGGCCAGCAAGCCCGCGCGTCGCTTGGCGGGCACTACCAGCAGGAACTGGATCTCGCATCTTTATTCAAGGACGTGGCCGGCGCATTCGTGCAGCAAGCGAGCGTTCCTTCGCAGGTCCGCCACCTTGTCGATCGCGCCGTGCGCGTGGCACTTGCCGAGCGTACCGTCACCGCGCTCATCCTTCCAAACGATTTGCAGGATCTCGAGTACGAGGCGCCCGCTCGAAAGCATGGAACAGTGCATTCAGGCGTGGGCTACCGTGCCCCGAAGACGATCCCCTATGCCGACGACTTGCAACAAGCGGCGGATGTACTCAACGCGGGCAAGAAGGTGGCGATTCTCGTCGGTGCGGGTGCATTGAAAGCGACCGATGAAGTGATCGCCGTAGCGGACAAACTCGGGGCCGGCGTCGCCAAGGCGCTCTTGGGCAAAGCCGTGCTTCCGGACGATCTGCCGTGGGTCACGGGTTCCATCGGACTGCTTGGTACCAAGCCGAGTTATGAGTTGATGACTCATTGCGACACGCTGCTCATGATCGGCTCGGGCTTTCCCTATGCAGAGTTCTTGCCGAAAGAAGGCGCGGCGCGTGGCGTTCAGATCGATCTCAAAGCCGATATGCTGAGCCTGCGTTATCCCATGGAAGTGAACCTCGTGGGCGACAATGCTGAGACCCTGCGTGCCTTATTGCCGCTTCTTGAAGAAAAGCAGGACCGCGGCTGGCGCAAGACGATTGAAGGCTGGACCGCGGACTGGTGGCAAACGCTCGACCGGCGAGCACACGAAGCGGCCAAAGGCGGCGTCAATCCGCAGCGCACCGTGTGGGAGCTTTCGCCGCGCATACCTTCCAATGCGATTGTCACGAGCGATTCGGGCTCGTGCGCCAACTGGTATGCACGCGACCTGAAGGTCCAGCGCGGCATGATGTGTTCGTTATCGGGCGGACTTGCATCGATGGGCGCTGCTGTCCCCTACGCCATCGCGGCGAAATTTGCGCATCCGGAGCGGCCCGTGATCGCCATCGTTGGCGACGGCGCCATGCAGATGAATAACATGGCCGAACTGATCACCGTGGCGAAATACTGGAAGCAATGGGCGAATCCGCGCTGGATTTGCATGGTGCTGAACAACGAGGACCTGAATCAGGTGACGTGGGAACAGCGCGTCATGGAAGGCGACCCAAAGTTCGAGGCATCTCAGGCCATTCCATCTGTCGCGTATCACAAGTTTGCCGAGCTGATCGGCTTGAAAGGAATTTTCGTAGACGACGCCGACAAGATGGGCACCGCCTGGGACGAGGCGCTCGCCTCGGATTGCCCTGTCGTCATCGAAGTGAAGACCGATCCGAACGTGGCCCCTTTGCCGCCGCATATCACGCTCGCGCAGGCCAAGGCATTCGCATCGACATTGATGAAGGGCGACCCGGACCAGGGCAACGTGATCATCGATACCGCCAAGCAGGTTCTAGGCGCAGTGCTTCCCGGTCATAAAAACCGGCCATAAAAACCAATAGCACTCCGCGCCCGGCAAACCATCCGGGCACGTGACCCCGTCGTGGGGTTACGTGCCTAAGCCCTAGCCGCCGGTTTTTGTCACGCGCCAGACGGTATTGCCCACGTCGTCGGCAATGATGAGCGCGCCGCCTTTGTCCTGCGCCAGCCCGACCGGTGCGCCGTGCAATTCTTTTTCGTCATCGGACGCGAAGCCGGTGACGACAGGCTTTGGTGCACCCACAGGCTTGCCATTCTCGAACGCGACATAAGTGACCGCATAACCGCTTAACGGCGAACGATTCCAGCTGCCGTGTTCACCGATGAAAGCCCCGCCTCGATACTGCGCCGGCAGGTCGCTACCGGTATAGAACAGCAGCCCGAGCGGTGCGACGTGGGACCCAATGGCATAGTCCGGCTTGATCGCCTTGGCGACCAGGTCGGGGCGCTGCGGCTGGACCCGCCGGTCTACGTGCTGGCCGTAGTAACTGTACGGCCAGCCGTAAAAACCACCGTCTTTCACCGAGGTCAGATAGTCCGGCACCAGATCCGCGCCGATCTCGTCGCGTTCATTCGCTACTGCCCAAAGCTGTCCCGTTTTCGGCTCCCATTGCAGCCCGGTCGGGTTGCGTATCCCGGCCGCAAAAATGCGGCTGGCGCCGGTCGCAACATCGACTTCCAGTACGTTTGCGCGCCGGTATTCGACGTCGAGACCATTCTCGGTGACATTGCTGTTCGAGCCCACGCCAACATACAGCTTCTTGCCGTCGGGGCTCGCGAGCAGCGCCTTGGTCCAGTGATGGTTGACCTTGTCCGGAAGGTCGGCAAGTTCAACGCCGGGAGACGACATGCTGGTCTCGCCAGATTTGTACGGATACTTAAGTATTACGTCCGTGTCGGCCACGTAAAGCGTGTCGCCAATCAGCTGCATGCCAAACGGCGAATGCAAGTGATCGATGAACACATGTTTGTCCCATTCTCCACTGCCGTCAGTGCGCTTGCGCAGCAACGTGATGCGATTGCCGCCCTTCCCTTTTTTGCCCGAGCGCCCTGTTACCAGCCCGGCAATCAACTGCTTCGGCGAGGTAACAGGCTCCGCATCCGGGCTGTTCGATTCAGCCACCAGGATGTCGCCATTGGGGAGACAGTAGACCTGGCGCGGATGTTCGAGTCCGGAGGCAATGCTCTGGATCTTCAGGCCGTCCGCAACCTTAGGCGTTTCTCCGTTCTGCCAACCGACATACTTCGGAACTTGCATTGGCGGCGTGAAGAAGCTCTTCGCGCTCGGCAAGGGCGGATTGGCTCCGGCCTGCGCCATATCGTTATATTCGGCCCGTTCACTGCATCCGCTAATCAAGGTGGCGCCGGTGATCGCGATAACGCTGCACAAGATGACCTTATTCACGAGCCGCCTCCTTGAAACGGAACTTATCGAATGCGAGCGCAATGTGTCCAACGCTGAGTAGTACCACCGTGATCACCGAGAGAATCACGCTCTCCGGAACTATTCCGTACGCATCACGGCTATGAACAAATGCGTTAAGAATTGCCGCGACGATGCCCAGCAGGTTCAACCAGAAGTCGAGCCTCTCTATGCGCGTTACCGAGTAGCGCGGTCCAATCCAGACGTGGCCAAGATTGATCAGCCGTGGGACGATCGCAAAGAAAAGTCCTACGGTAACGAGCCACGCCGCCCCCTTCGCCCAGAAAACATTGTCAGTGTTTGCGTAAAGAATGTCGAAGATCAGGGTGCCTACGAAGAGACCGGAAGGGATCGGGTTGAGCAGATCGAACACCGCCGTGGCCCATCTTGACCGGTATCTCGGGCTGGTTGGAGTCATGGGAAAGTCCTCTTTTAAAGACTTCAGGCGAATGCAGTTAGCGGCAATCTTTCTAGTCAGCTGCCACGCCCTTCTGTTGCGCAAGCTTCTGTGCCATCTGATAGTGCTTCTGGATCGTCGGGAGTGCCTTCTGCGCGGCCTGCTTCAGGTCGGCGTTCTGCCCATCCGACACTTCCTTCTGAAACGCGTCCACCGCTTGCTTGTGGCCTTCCAGCCCAACCTTGCTGATGTAAGCGTTGTCAAAATCCTTGCCCTTCAGCGGCTTGAGCGAGTCGAGCAATGCTGTGTCGGAATTGTCCTTCGGTACGACCACGCCCTTGGGCGCCGCCATCTTCAGCTGCACCGTCAACTTGGTATGGTCCATCATCATATGACGGGCAAACGACTTGACGTCCTTGTCGCTGGACCGGGTCATGGCAAGCTTGCTCGCGTCAATTTCGGTCGACGAGGAACTCGACGCCGCTTGAACAAAGGCTTTATCGGCGTCCGAAAGAGGATTGGCCGCTGTGGTCGAAGCCGCTTCAGTAGCGTTTTGGGCTTGAGCCAAGGGCTCCCCTACGATCAGGCAGCTGGCAAGCAGCGCGGCTAATGGTGTTGTCTTCATTTACTTCTCCAGAATCGGTTATCAGGATCTCGTACGCTGGAGTTGCAGCAACTGCCGTTCCACACGCTGTGCATTCGCGTTGAGCGTGGCGACCTCAACCCTTCAATGGGCAAAAAGCGTAACCGAGGTGGCAAGCCGCAACGGTGCCTGTCCCTTTTGGTAATAAGCGTCGAACTCGTGGCCTACGATGTGTTGCTGTCCCTCGGCTTCGTCGAATGCGGTGAATGCAACGATGGCAACCTCTCTCGTATGCACGTCATCTCTTAACGCGAGCGCCGCTTGATAGCCGTCGAATTCCGGCATGGAGATATCCATGATGATCACATGCGGGTTGAATTGCGCGGCGACGGGCTGCCGCGGCAATCGGGCCGAGACAAATAAGGCCGCATCCTCCTCAAGCTCCAAGTGCGCCCAAAGACCCTAGCGGGCCCGACATCGCACCGGCGATGACCGTTCCAAGTGACCACGTCCCAATGCAGACAGTGACCAAGCCCATCATGCGACTGCCAGCTGCTCGAGCCGAAGCATCGCTTTTGCGACACCGCCGGCAATCCAGAGCTCCTTGAAGCCAGACGCCGCGAAGAGCGGTGCTGTCGCCGGTCGATCCATATTCTTGTCTCAATGCCAGTGAGAACACAGACGGTTGCTAAGCGGATCGTTGCCTCTCGCACCGCTCGCAAATCATCGGGGCTGGGGCATATCAATTGCTTCGACAAACTCCGCACTTGATATGCGGGCACTTCTTGATGTGCCCCGCCTTTGATCTAGAAGCAATTGAGATATCTCCATACGCGGACGGTGCGGCATTTGCGGCACAAACTGGCGCGGCCGGTCTCACCCCGCCAGCGCATGGTCGGGCTGCTTCGGTAATCGAACACGGAAAATCGCAAACTTACCCTTGCGGGGATAACCGTTGGAAAAATTGAGTTCATGCAGATGGGAATCCGCAATGTACAAGTAGCCGTTTTGTATGGCAAACCCGTCGGCCCACGAAAGCTGTGGATGCTTATCCACGAACGTACTTTGGGTAAGTGCCGGTTTGCCGTCTCGCTCGATCACATTGAACGCGACCACGGTACGATTCTCAAGGTCCCCACCGTATAACACTCCCGCTCCGCTCATGATCAGCCCTCCAGTCAGCGCGCCGTCTCCGAGGAACTGCGTGCGTTGGGAAAGGTCTTTCGCAGACAGCGATTTGTCGATCAGTGCAGCTGTGGGGATGCGCCAATAATGGTGGTCCGTCAGGGGCCGATAGTAGACCCACTCGCGATCTGGAGAAATCGCGATGCCGTCGGTTTGCAGTGTAAGCACACCGCCGTCGAGCTTGCGCGCAATACGGTCGCCGAACATCAGGTGCTGCGCCGGGTCCGACACGCTCGACCGGTCTCCGGCGAGCAAAAGACGCGATTCACCGCTTTTCAGGTCTGTGACTACGATGCCGCCCGCATTGCCTGCGTTGCTGATGTAGGCATAGCCGTGCTTGAGGTCGATGCGAATGTCGTTGAGCGAATCCTTAGGTGTGGCGACATGTTCGTAGTCGAACTGGCGGACGACCTTGCGCGTGGCGAGATCGAATTCGACCAGCTTGGGTGGTTGACGACTCTGGTCCACCGACGGCAAAGACGAATCCAGTGCCCACACGTGGTCCTGTTCATCGACCCATAGCGCCTGCACCGAAATCCATTGATGCGCGCCATCTTCATCAGGTTTGAAGTCGTTCCAGCTTTCGTCGGGAAAGGGTGTAAGGGCACCGGTTGCCGGATCGACTTCGACCATGCTATAGCGGGAACGCTTGACCGATGCCGGCGCGGTGGCGAAGACGCGTCCGTGCCTGGAAACCCCTATACCGACGAGCCGGAAGTCGTCGCCGAAGGTGGCGACGGTTTCGAGACGCGGAGTATGACTGGCGGATGCCCGGATCGAAGACAAGGCGGCGCTTGCCGCAGTGCCCATGAAGAGGGTGCCGAGGAATCCAGCGCCAATGGATGCGAGGACCAGCCGCCGCATCCGCCTTGGGGAATAGTCTTGCGTCATTAGCTATTTTCCTTACGATCTCGATCAAGCGTGTTCGAGCAGGCAACCTTTGAGCGCGCTGAAACGCGTGGGCTTATTATTTTTATATGTAATTCCTCAACGTTTTATGACTCATGGTAGGCACGCGGCAAAGGCCTGTCAATGGAGTCGCACCTTTGACGAGATTAGTTTCCTGTCCTTAACAACCTTAAAAAAATCATGGTTCTCCAAGGCACGTCGATTGCTAAAGGATTGATCCATCCCACTCGACAATGCCGCCCGGAGTTACCCGATGTCACATTCCCGCCGCCACGTTTGCGTCCCTTTGTCCTCAGCTATGACCAAGCTGAGTTGAGATGCCGCTCGCCGGGGTGGCATCTCAGGTGCCCGTGAGCGATGGCGCACCGCTCAATTATTTCATCCACGCGGCCGGGCCTGCCGCCGGACCCACGCTCCGGCTCGACTGGATTTTCACGGCAATCTGCGTGGCGGTGTGCGTGATTGTCGGCGGCTTGCTGAGCGCCGCTATCCTGCGGCGGCGTCCCGACGCCCCTTTGCAGCAACTCGCTCACGGCGCGAACGGATTGCGCTGGATCGTGATCGGCGTAGGTGTCTCCGTACCCGTGCTGATTGCCATGCTGGTCTATGCGCTAGTCACGCTTGACCAGGTCGCATCACCGGCGGAAACACCTGCGCTGACGATCACGGTGACCGCCTACGATTGGTGGTGGAAAGTAACCTATGACGATGCGCCCGATGCTTCCGCGCGTTTCGTCACCGCTAACGAAATCCATATCCCCACCGGCGAGCCCGTGCGGTTCAAGCTCAAAAGCGCCGACGTGATCCACACGTTCTGGGTACCCAGGCTTGCCGGCAAGACCCAGGCGATTCCTGGCCAGACCAACGAGCAATGGCTACAAGCCGATGCCCCGGGCGTGTATCGCGGGCAATGTTCGCAGTTTTGCGGTGCACAGCATGCGCACATGGCGTTTGAAGTAATCGCCGAGAGCCGCGCCGATTTCGCCGCATGGAGCGCACAACAGGCGCAACAAGCGCGCGTACCGGACATGCAGGCCGATGCCGCGGTGACCGCAGGCAAAACCCTCTTCCTCGATAAATGCGCGGGCTGTCATGCGATCCGCGGCACGGACGCACAAGGCGCGCAGGCGCCGGATCTGACACACCTGAACTCACGCCGGCTGATTGCGGCCGGAACGCTTTCAAACACCGTACAGAATCAGCTCACGTGGATCACGGAAGCCCAGCGCATCAAGCCCGACTCGTTGATGCCCTCCATTGCGTTGAAACGCGACGAGGCGGCGAGTTTGTCCGCGTATCTCGCGACACTCAAATAGTCATCGAGGAGCGACGCTTCATGAGCCACCTGCCTGCCGACGCCCGTGTTCCAGAGAGCGGCCGCGTGCCCTTCGGAAGCGCCCGGCAAAAGCGCCTCGCGGAGATTTGGGAAGCACCACCGGGCTGGCGAGGATGGCTGTCGACGGTCGATCACAAGAGCATCGGCCTGCGGTACCTGGTGACCGCCTTCGTGTTCCTGCTGATGGGCGGCGTGGAAGCGTTGATTATGCGTGTGCAACTCGCGCGCCCCGACGCCACCGTGCTCACACCCGAGCAATACAGCCAGCTATTCACCATGCACGGCGTGACGATGATCTTCCTCTACGCGCTGCCCGTGCTGTCCGGATTTTCCAATTATTTGTGGCCACTCATTCTTGGCGCGCGCGACATGGCGTTCCCGCGCCTCAATGCGCTTTCGTACTGGCTGTTCCTGTTCGCCGGCATCTTCCTGTATTCGAGTTTTCCGTTTGGACAGGCACCCAACGCGGGCTGGTTCAACTACGTGCCGCTCTCAGGGCTCGAATACAACACCGGGCCGAACATTGATGTCTACGCGCTCGGCATGGTCTTGCTCGGCGCGTCGACCACCGTGGGCTCGGCGAACTTCGTGGTTACGCTTATCCGCATGCGCGCGCCGGGCATGTCGATAGACCGCGTGCCCGTGCTCGTATGGGGGACGCTCACGGCATCCGGCGGCAACCTGCTCGCGGTACCCGCGGTGAGCCTTGCGTTTTTCCTGCTCTGGCTCGACCGCCAGTTCGGCACGCATTTCTTCGATGTGCTTAACGGCGGCCGGCCGCTGCTCTGGCAACATCTGTTCTGGATGTTCGCCCATCCGTGGGTCTATGCCGTCGTCCTGCCTGCCATGGGCATTGTTTCGGATGCGCTGCCCGTCTTTTGCCGCCGGCCTCTTGTTGGCTACACGCCGGTCGCGCTGTCGACGGTCGCCACCATGGTGATCGGTTTCATCGTGTGGATTCATCACATGTTCGCGACCGGCATTCCCGCGCTGGCGCTTGCGTTCTTCGGCTCCGCAAGCATGGTGATCGCGATCCCCAGTGCGGTCGCCACCTTCGCATGGATCGCGACGATCTGGACCGGCCGTCCCGTGTTCAAAGTGCCCTTTCTTTATTTCGCGGGTTTTGTGTTGCTGTTCGTGATTGGTGGAGTGTCGGGTGTGATGACGGCGGCCGTGCCGCTGGACTGGCAACTCAACGATACTTATTTCGTCGTCGCGCACCTGCATTACGTGCTGCTCGGGATCAACGTGTTTCCGGTGATCGGCGGCGTGGTTTTCTGGTTTCCCAAATTCACCGGTCGCCTGATGAGCGAGCGCTTCGGCAAGCTCACGTTCTGGGTCTTGTTCATCGGCTTCAACCTCGCCTTCTTTCCGATGCACATAGCGGGGCTGCTCGGCATGCCGCGGCGCATCTATACGTATTCCGGCGACATGGGCTGGAACACGGTCAATATGATCACGTCGATAGGCTCGTTCGTGTTCGCGGCCGGCGTGCTGATGTTTCTCGCGGACCTCGTATGGAGCTACAAGCGTGGCCCCGTAGCCGGTGACAATCCGTGGGATGCCCCAACGCTTGAATGGTCCGTTTCGTCACCGCCGCCCCCCTACAACTTCGCGACCATTCCGGTCGTGGAAAGCGGGCATCCGCTGTGGGAGGAGCGGCTCTTTCTCGACGATCGATCGCGGCCGCGAACGCAACTCGACGAAGGTTTGATTCTTGATCACGGTCGCGAAGCGCTGGCCACCCGCGCGCTGGATGGACGTCCCGACGCCATTCTCAAGATGCCCGGCGACTCGTACGCGCCGTTCCTGCTCGGCTTGTTCTCCACGCTGATCTTTGCCGCGATGCTGCTGCACGTGTGGTGGCTCGCGCTGGCGATGCTGGCGGGTTTCGCCATCTCGCTAGCCGCGTGGATGTGGCCTGAAGCGCCGCTTCGACAACGTGAACCCGGTCAACCTGGAGGAGAGACGCTTGGCTGATGTCATCGACATGGAGTGTCCCTTGCCGGTTGGCGGTCAAGGACGCAACGCGGGCGGTTGGTGGGGCATGTGGACGCTGATCGGGACCGAGGCCGCGCTGTTTGCTTACCTGATCTTCAGCTACCTTTACCTGCACTCGCAAGGCAGCGGCAAGTGGCCGCCCGACGGTTTGCCGAAGATGGGACCCGCGCTATTCAACACGTGCGTGTTACTGGCCAGCAGCGTGTTTGTCGTGTTGTCGGAGCGTGCGGTCAAGCGGGAGCGACGCAACGTGGCGGTCCTGTGGATGAGCGTGGCGATCGTGCTGGGGGTGCTCTTCGTCGGCGTACAACTCAAGGAGTGGCACGACCATCCGTACGGACCGTCGGCGCACCTCTATGGCTCGCTCTATTTCACCATCACGGGTTTCCACATGCTGCATGTGGTCGCCGGACTCGTCGTACTAATCCTGTTGCTCGCCTGGACCGCACTCGGTTATTTCGATGATCGCCGTCATACCGTCCTGAGCATCGGCGGCATGTACTGGCATTTCGTGGATATCGTCTGGCTGTTTATTTTTACGACGCTTTATATCAGCCCTTACGTTCTCTAGGAGACACGCCGTGCCGGCACGCCGCGAACGCATCCTGGATGCCCTGCAGCAGCTCTACGCGCTACTCGGTGCACCGCTCGCGTGGATCGTGCAGATCTGCACGTGCGAAGCGCTCGCGGCGCAGGCTTGTTACCCGGCCCAAAATCCGCTCGCGTATCCGGACCTGCATGCGCTGAACGCTTACATTGGCGCGGTGAGCCTGCTATGTCTGGCGGTCGCACTGGGCGGCCTCACAGCCGCGTGGCGGGGCTGGCGGGGTCTGCCTCAGGGTGGTAGAGGCACTGACCCTGACCGCCGGGCTGCGAGGTTCCTGTTTCGCGTCGCCATCCTGTCGAGTCCGATGTTCGTTCTCGGACTGCTCGTGACCGCCATGGCAGCGTTGATCGTCTCGCCATGCAAACCGTGGTGATGCCGATGAAACGCGCCGCCGCCCTGCTCGCTTGCCTCGTCTTATTGACAGAGAACGCACACGCACAGACTGTCGATCAAACCCTGATCGCACGCGGCGAATACCTCGCACGCGCCGGCGATTGCGCCGGTTGCCATACCGCACCTCAAGGCGGCGCACCGTTCGCGGGCGGCTTAGGCATGGCGTCGCCGTTCGGCACGATTGTCAGCAGCAACATCACCCCCGACAAGCAATATGGAATTGGCGACTACACCTACGCAGACTTCGCCCGGACTCTGCGCAAAGGGGTCGCGCGCGGCGGCAAGCACTTGTATCCAGCGATGCCATACCCCTCCTTTTCGAAGATCGATGACAACGACATGCAAGCGCTCTACGTCTACTTCATGCATGGCGTACAACCGGTCTCGAAAGCGCCGCCGCCCACCCGCCTGCCGTTTCCTTTTAACCAGCGCTGGGCGCTCGCGTTCTGGAACCTCGCCTTCGCACCGGACGAAACGTATGCAACGCATCCGGAGCATGACGCCCAATGGAACCGCGGTGCTTATCTCGTGCAGTCGCTTGGGCACTGCGGCGCATGCCACACGCCGCGCGGTCCCGCGTTTGAGGAACGCGGTTATACGGAGTCGTCGGAGAAATATCTGACTGGCGGCGTGAACGATCACTGGTTCGCGCCGAACCTGACTGGCGACACCGGCTCGGGTCTCGGCCGCGTGCACGAGACGGAAATCGCGGCGTTCCTCAAGTCGGGGCATGGCGGCGGACTGGTTACGTTCGGCAGCATGGTCCGGGTGGTGGAAGACAGCACGCAATACATGAACGACGACGATCTCAACGCAATCGCCCATTACCTGAAGAGCTTGCCGCCTCAGCGAGCATCGGGCGCTTACGTGCCGCAATCCCTCGCGGCACGCCAGACTTCCGCCTCCGCGCGCACGGGCAACATCGAACGTCCCGGCGCGGGTATTTATCTTTCGTTTTGCGCGAAGTGCCATGGTGCGGAGGGCGAAGGCAAGCCGCAAAAATATCCGAAACTCGCGGGCAATTCTGCCGTGCTGGGCGCCGATACCACCTCGTTAATGCGCTTGATGGTCGAAGGCGGCAATTCCCCCGACACACAACAAGGGCCACCGCGCGAGAACATGCCAGCCTACGCCGGCAAGCTGACCAACACGGAAATCGCGCAGGTGCTGACGTTCATCCGGACGACGTGGGGCAACAACGCATTACCCGTTACAACACGCGACGTAAGCCAACTAAGAGCCGATATTCACAAGTAGCGGCTGCGGTCCGGCCTCAGCGGGTCCTCGCAGGCTTCCGCATTTTTGCACTGCAAAATAGAAATTCGAAGAGGGGCCAGCCAATCGGCGTAATATTTTCAAAAATATAGCGTCATTAATCGGAAGGATAGACACCATGCGCACCATGAAAGCGATTGAGGTGAAACAGGCCGGCGGGCCGCTCGAACTGGTCGAGCGCGATATACCCGAACCGGGCGAAGGCCATGTGCTCATCAAGATCCAGGCCTGCGGCATCTGTCACAGCGACGTCCTGACGAAAGATGGCTTGTGGCCGGGTCTGCAATACCCACGGGTGCCTGGACATGAAATCGCGGGAGTGATCGATTCGCTGGGTGCGGGCGTCGAAGGTTGGCAGGCCGGCCAGCGCGTAGGGGTCGGCTGGCACGGCGGACACTGCGGCAAGTGTGAACCTTGCCGCCGGGGTGACTTCGTGGCGTGCCAGCGCGCACAGGTGCCCGGCATCAGCTACGACGGCGGCTACGCCGAGTACATGGTCGCGCCGGTCGAAGCATTGGCGCGTATTCCAGACGATCTGTCCGATGTCGACGCCGCGCCCCTGCTATGCGCCGGCATTACGACTTTCAACGCGTTGCGCAACAGCGGTGCGCGCCGGCGACGTGGCCGCGATCCTCGGCATCGGCGGCCTCGGCCATCTTGGCGTGCAATTCGCGCAGAAAATGGGCTTTCGCACCGTTGCCATCGCCCGCGGCCAGGACAAGGCGGCGCTGGCGAAGCAGCTCGGCGCGCATCACTATATCGACAGCAAGGTTGAAAACGTGGCCGGGGCACTGCAGGCGCTCGGAGGCGCCCGCGTGATTCTCGCGACCGTCACGAGCGGCAAGGCAATGAGCGCCGCGGCCGGTGGCCTGGGTCTCAATGGCAAGCTCATCATGGTCGGAATTTCCGAGGAGCCTGTTGAAGTGCCCGTCGCACAATTCATCATGGGGCGCAATTCGGTGCAGGGCTGGCCGTCGGGCACGTCAGCCGATTCACAGGACACGCTGGCTTTCAGCGCGCTCGCCGGTATCAAACCAATGATCGAAGAGTTCCCGCTCGCCCGTGCGGCCGAAGCGTATGACCGCATGATGAGCGGCGCCGCGCGCTTCAGGGTGGTGCTGAAGACCGGCTAGGCGAAGTGAGGGCGCTGCCCGGGCAACGGACCGATCACGTGGATTCTCCGCAGTGACCTTCGCTATATCTCGCCATATATTTCGAGCGATCCCGACGTTCACCACGCGGTCCGGATACGCCTTCATTAACGCGCCAATTTTCGAGGTCGATGTTGCGTCGGCAACCACGACGATGATGTCCTGGCCCGCCTCGGTCAGACGCCCGCAACGCTTGCTTCAATTGATCTTCGTCCGGGAACTTGTGATGCCATGCCTTCAAGTTTCTTGTTGTTTCGCTCGAAAGCCAATGAAAAACGCAAGTAATCGGGGAAACACCGACGCTGGCTTTCAGGTCGGTGGGTTGAGGCACAATACGCGGGTCGACGCAGCGCGTGTCTCAGGCGGCTTCGCAGGGAAAGCTGACATGGATCAGCGGACTAGAACAGAAAAAATCTTCGAGATGGTGCAGGCCATGAAACTGGTGAAGTTATGGGAGCTTTCCAGTGAATTGGGCGTCTCGATGCCCAAGATCCGCAAGGACGTCGATGAATTGCAGAAAGGCGGCCGCGTCGAGCATGTGCATGGCAACGTGCGTCTGGCGTCACGCCAGCCCAAGGCACTGCTCGACGCCTATAACACCGGGAACGCCGGGATACTTCCGACCAGTGAAGAAAAGGCGCGAATCGGCCGCAAGGCGGCGGGGTTCATATCGAACGGTGACTCGGTCATTCTCGACTGCGGCGCCACGACCACGGAGCTGGCGAGGACTTTGTCGGAGCGGCAGAACCTGCGCATTGTCACGACCGCGCTCAACATCGCCATCATCCTCGGCGGCGAGCCGACGAACCGGGTCATGCTCACGGACGGCATTTTCAAGGCCGAGACCATTGCGGTATCGGGCGAGAAAAGCGTCGGCGTTTTTTGAAGGCATGTTCGTCGACAAACTGTTTCTCGCCGCCGGCGGTGTCTCGATAGAAGCGGGTATTTCATACCCGGACTTCATCGACCTGCATGTGAAGCGCGCGATGATCGACGCGGCCAAGTCTGTTTATTTGCTCGCTGATTCAAAGAATTCGGCAAGCGTGAGTTCGCTACGTTCGGCGCTATCGAGAAGATCGATCACCTGATCACCGATACCGGGCTGGAACAGAAATACGTCGACTGGGTGACGGGAAACGGGATCGAGATTATTTATGCCTGAGACTGATTCTCGTCGCGATAGCCTCGGTCTCGTGAATGAAAGCCATTATTGAAATTCATCCGTCTCGTTCAAGCTCCTTGAGCTCAACGCTGCCTGTAACGCGTACACGCATTAGCGTGGCGCGTTAATCGTCCGGGTTCGTCATTTCGGACACGATGGAACCATGATTAATGATCGCCACGAGCGAGATGCCCCCAATCATGTTGCCGAGCAAGGTGGGCAGAAAAAATCCACGCAGGTAATCCAATACGCTTGCAGCGCCCACCATCACGCTGTAACTCGCTTCCACCGAGCCCGCAATGATATGCGACAGCTTGCTCATCCCGACTATATAAGTGATCAAAAGAATCGTCACGAGCCGAGCTGAACGCGCACTTGGCAGCAACCAGACCATCAACGCGATCAGCCAACCGGCGAACACCGCACGCACTGCTGTCACCATGAAGCTGCCCGAATAGGGTTGCCGCGCTAAAGCTCCTAGCGCCTTGACGACCTCATCGGAAAAGACACCCGGGATCTGGAGCATGGCCGCGAATATCAATGTGCCGGCGACGTTCCCGAGCAGCACAAGTACCCAAAGCCGCCCTGTTTTCGCAACGGTTTTCACGTCGCGATGCGTCAGGATCGGGAGGACAGCGCTTAACGTGCTTTCCGTGAAAAGCTGTTGCTGCCCAAGAATGACAATGACAAACCCGACCGTGTAGCCAAATGACGCGACGAGCGGCCGCCAGGATGTATCGGGTAACGAACTTTCAATAATGGCCTGCGCCAAGAACGAAAATCCCATTGACAGACCGGCGGCCAGCGCGGACATGATGAGCGCACCGGCCGTTCGCTCCATCGCGGCTTCGCCCTCCTCCCTGACCACTTCATGAATAACAAGGGCACGCGGGGAAGTATGTTGAGCCGCCTGTTTCTGTTCTCCGTCATCGAGATGAGGGGAGCTGGCGCCAGCGTTGGGACCGGGCATGATTTGCATTCCTTGGGAAAATGATTCGTCACCAGGCGTCGATATTTCCCGTTGGACTTATGCACGTCCTCGCACGATAAATGCCTGCACCCTAACGCTGACGCCTTGGGTGTTGTCGACATAGTTCGTCTCCTGGTGGCACACCGATTGCACTAACTTCTCCGCGTCCCTTTTACTTCCCTTGGCTCAAGCCGCGTTCCTTGAACTGAATCCGCATCCCTCGTGTGTCGCGCTAACTCACGGCTGAACCTACTACTGCATATTTGGAGACCGTTATGTCGAACTCATTTACCGAAGACGATATCCGTACCAAGGCCTACGAATTGTGGCAACAAGCAGGTTGTCCCGACGGCGGCGCCGAAATTTATTGGGCCCAGGCTCAAACGATTTTGGGCGGCGGAGAAAACGCGTTTCCGTCCGGTTCTCCCGCGAGTTTTGATTCGTCTGAGGAGCGCCCGGTTAAAAATGATGCGGCGAGTGAAACCCCTCGTTAGCGCTCATCCTCGCCATCGTGAAGGGTTGACCCCAGGGCCAATGTGAACCTATCCCCTCCGAAGATCGGAATCCTGACGCACATAAAAATCCGATTCGCGGGCGCCCTCGAAGCATTCACCTACAGATGGCCGGCACGCCGACGCGCGACGAGACCGCGTCGGCCTGATGTCGACAGTGTGCGCATAATCTCCGGCCTTCACGCCCCCTTCGCACTGCGCTTGCGCTTAGCTGGACCCAGTTCAACCCAGGTTGGCGCGTGATCGCTGGCGTGCGCTTGTCCACGCACCCATTTGCTGACGTCGGCGGCTTTCAGGCGTGCCGCTATATCGGGGCTCAATAACAAGTGATCGATCCGTAGACCGGAGTTGGTTTGCCAATGCTGCCGAAAATAATCCCAGAAGGTATAGACCCGTTCGTCGCCGTAGACATGCCGAAGCGCATCGGTCCAGCCCTGGCTCAACAGGCGCTCGAAACATTCGCGGCTTTCCGGCTGCAGCAACGCATCCTTTAACCAGGAGCGCGGATTGTAGATGTCTTCATCGGTAGGAACGACGTTGAAATCGCCTGCGAGGATGACGGGATGTTTGCTCTCGAGCAACGCTGCCGAATACTCGATCAGCCGCTCGAACCACGCGAGTTTGTACTCAAATTTTGGACCCGGCTGCGGATTGCCATTCGGCAAATAGAGGCAACCAATGACCATGCCGTCGATGGCCGCTTCAATGTAGCGGCTTTGTTTATCGTTTTTATCGCCGGGCAAGCCTCTGCGGCTTTCGAGCGGATCAGCGCCCTTCTGCAGTATCGCGACGCCATTCCATGAAGTCTGGCCGTGCCAGATTGCACCGTACCCTGCCTCATTGATTTCCTTCACAGGAAATCCGGCGTCCGCCGCCTTGAGTTCCTGCAGGCAAACTACGTCGGGCTTTTCCTTAGCCAGCCATTCCAGCAATCCGGATAGCCGCGAACGAATCCCGTTGACGTTGAAGGTCGCTATTTTCATTTGCCTAAGCTTCCCGGAAGAAATTGCAAGGTCCCGGCCTCCCAGCAAAAAACGTGCTGCGCCGATTCCAGACGCAACTCGACCAAAACGGGAGCCTTTAACTTAAAGGAAAATACAGAAAATAACCGCCATTTTCTTTAAGGCGTTAGGATAGTCAAGGCTCGCTCGCTTAGTTCCAGCAGCGCAAGCGTTACTCGCAAAAATGCAATCGGTGGACCATGAATCCTGACAGCGTCGATACGCTAAGCCCGTTTCACCTATCCGAATCGCCAACGCTTGTTACTACGCGGCGCTTTGTGTTCCTGCTGGTGGAAGGGCTGTCCATGATGAGCCTGTCATCCGCGATCGAACCCTTGCGCTCGGCTAATCGCCTCGCGGCGCAGCCGCTCTATGCATGGGACATGGCAAGTCTCGACGGAGCGCCGGTACAGGCCTCGAACGGAATTGAACTGCAGGCTCGCCCGCTCGCCGAGGCCATGCGTCACGCGGATTATCTTTTCGTGTGCGGCGGCCTGCGGCTCGACCCCGAACTCGAACCCCGCTATCTGCGCGCACTGCGCACCGCGGCGAGCAGCAAGGCAGTGATCGGGTCCCTGTCCACAGGCAGTTATCTGCTGGCTCGCGCGGGGTTGCTCGATGGTTATCAATGCACCATTCACTGGGAAAACCTGCCGGCGTTCACGGAGGAGTTTCGCGACCTGCTGTGCTCGGGAAAGATCTACGAGATCGATAGAAACCGGATGACGTGCTCAGGCGGCATCGCGGCAATGGACATGATGCTGCACCTGATCTCCGAGCAGCACGGCGCGGAGCTTGCGGTGCGCGTGGCAAACCAGTTTCACCATGAACGCATCCGCGATGGCCGCGACGATCAGCGCGGCTGGCGCGACCACAATCACGCCAGCCTGCCAAGAGGCATCCGGCGAGCGATCGACCTGATGCGGGCGAACGTTGAAGCCCCTCTGCCAATTGCGCAGATAGGGACGACCATCGGCATGACATCGCGACAACTTGAACGCCTGTTCCTGCGTCACCTGAATGCCACGCCCGCACGCTATTACGTGCAGCTGCGGCTTGAACGCGCGCACGAATTGCTGGCCTATTCAAGCGTTCCGGTCGCCGACGTTGCGCTCGCTACCGGCTTTGCTTCGCCCTCGCATCTGGCGCGCTGGGTGCGTCGTGTGTATCAGGCGAGTCCGTCCGATCTGCGAGGCGCTCAGTCACGCTCCTAGCGTTGCGAGCAGGTCTTGCGAGGTTGGCTGTGAGGCGGGCTCCGAAGCCAGCGGCAGCCATCCCTGCAACGCTCGCCAGTCCGGTTCAAGATTCGCAAATCGCGCAAGCGCAAAGCTCGACAGATCCGCAAAGCTGCATCTGCCGTCAGTCACGAGATCGCAAATAGCGTGACCGCTCGCCGGCGACAACCCGAAGCCAACGCTCGATAACGTCGCCAGGGTGAGGTTATCGAACTGGCCAGGCTGGTCGATAATCGGCCGCCCGTCCGGCGTATTCTCGATAAAACCCGCCCAGCTCCGGATCACACGCGCATGCGCGACCTTCGGAAACAAGCCCGCCACGCGGGCCGCGATACTGCATTGCAAAGGGGTGGAATGAGGCCGCTGGCGGTTCGCATCGGCGAGATCGATCCACTCGTGCGGACCGCCGCCATAGGCGAGATTACCGCGCAGTGTCTGCCGTCCATACAGGCCGTTGCCGTCGACGCCGCCTATGTTCATGGGCGGCAGCGGTTCCGTCACGATCATCTCGGCACGCGCGCTCGCCAGCGGGACATCCACGCCAAGTTGCGCGGCAAGTTCGCCCGTGTGCAGTCCCGCAGCAAGGACCAGGTGATCACACGCGATGTGGCCGCGATTCGTGTTGACGCCAGTGATGTGTCCGTTATTCGTCGTGAAGCCGGTCACGTTCGTATGCTGCAACAAGCGCCCGCCGTGATCCTGCATTGCCCATGCGTAGGCTTGCAGCGTGCGGTGCGGATTCGCATGGCCGCCAAAGTGATAGAAGTATCCGCCGAAGACGTTGTCGCCCGCGAAGGGCACGAGTTCGCGGACCTGCGCGGGGTCGAGGATGTCGGAGCGCAAGCCATGAAACGCGCCGTTATCGAGTGCCCGGCGATATAGCTGGAACTGATGCTCGTCGAGCGCGATACGAATTCGGCTGGGCCGGAATTCCGTAGGATAACCGAGTAACTCGTCCATCATCGGCCAGAGCCGCTGCTCTTCCAGGAACAACGGACTGTGATGATGCGAGCAGCCGCCGCCGTTGCGCCCGGATGCGCCCCAGCCGATCAGGCCTGCATCGAGTACAAGCACGTCCACGCCGGCGCGGGCTAGCCACCATCCGGCGCTCAGGCCCGTGACGCCTCCGCCAACGATGACGACCGCGGCACCCTTCTGTGCGTCGTTATTGGAGACGGGATGCTCTGTCTGGCGCTGTTGCGCTGTCATGGTTTGCTTGTCCTCGTGCTTGCGCGTATGCGTAAATTAAATTGAAACCTATTCGCTCGCTACGACCGCGCCGCGCTCGCGTCCTGCCGCCGTATACAGCGGCACGGGCCGCCAGAATGGCACCCATTGGGAGGCCATTCCAAACCAGCTGTCCCAGTGCTTGCCGAGTTCGGGCGCTTCTTCCAGCGCCGCAAGCTGCCGCAGCGGCAGCGGGCGCACTGGCGAACGGAACGTGGCAAGCGGGATGGCCGCCAGCTCAGTGCCCGAGCCGATCGACAACAGCGCCGCCACTTGCTCGCGGCATCGGCGTCCCTGGCACGGCCCCATGCAAGCGCGTGTGAGCCGTTTGACGATGTCAGGGTTTGGCGGACCATCGCCGGCGAGTTGTGCGAGCGTGTGTGGGTGCTCGTTGCCCTTCTTGCTTTCCCAGCCGATGTAACGCGGAGGGCGCACCTGCAGAATCTCGGCCGCCGTGACTTCCTCGCATTGGCAGACGTAGGGCTCGCCAACCGCTTCGATCACCGACGCCCGCACCCACGCGCAACGCTCGCCTGCGGGATCGATGTAAGACGTGTCAGGAACCACGGGCACTTCATCGGCGAGCTTCTGGCCATTCACACCTAAAGCGCTCAATGCGGCGGCCGCCGCGATCCGTCCTTCGCGTCTAGCGATCGATGGCGCGACGCTTTTAGCCGCCCACGTCCCCGCGCAATCGCCTGCAGCGAAAATAAACGGCAACGACGTCCGCTGTACTTCATCGATCCTTGCGACATGTCCGCCGCGCTCCGCAATGAACGCGGTCTCGCAGCCGGCTGCCTCAAGCAATTCAATCGCGGGTGCTGTCGCGACTCCCAGCAGCACCGTGTCGCAAGCAAGGCGCTTCAACTCATCCTTCCGATGCCGCCCGTTTGCGTCGACTGCCGCGACCAATACAGACTCGACATCGCCCGATCCAGTAGCGCCCTCGGCCCGTTCGATCACATGGCGAGTCAGCACCTGCGCTCCCTTTGCAACCAACTGTGCGAGTAGCGCGGCGTCGCCCATCACGGCTTCACCTTGCTCGATAATCGCTGCTATACGCACGCCTTTATCGGAGAGCGCATTCGCTATTTGCAACGCTGCAGTACTGCTGCCCACCATCACGGCCACGCGCGCGTTAAGCGCGTCATAAGTCATTGCAAGCCGATACGCCGCGCCCGCGCCCATCACGCCTGGCAATTCCCATCCCGGGAATGCAAGCCCCATGTCACGGCTACCGGACGCAACAATCACCTGTTTGAAACGCAGCAAATAGGCACGGTCTTCGTCCGCGAGACCCGCGACGCAGCCGTCTATCCACGCAGCCGTGGGACGTTGCGGAAACAAGCCCCATGCAACGGTCCCAAGACGCACATTCACGCCGGCTTCCAGCGCATCGGCAAGCTCAGGCGTGCTTTCCAGCAGCGCTTCGAGCATCGCGTTCCGGTTTGCCACGACCGTCCCCATGCGGCTGCCGAAGTGCAGCGGAATCTCTTCGCCCATCGTTTCGATAGGCACCGGGTTTTCGTCGATCAACGTCACCCGCACACCTCGATTCGATGCAGCCAGCGCAGCGGCGAGCCCCGCCGGTCCCGCGCCGATCACGAGCAGATCGGTTTCATCTGCGATGGGCGGTTGCTTGCCTGCGACCGACGCCGGATCGTATTCCACAGGGCCGGAAGGTTCGGCAGGATGCCGCACGGGTTGGTCCACGAGTAATCCTTGAGCGATGAAGGGTTGTCCGATTATCAGGTGACGAGCACTGCGCTCGGGATCACAAAACCGACCTGATCGCTTCCGCGGGCGACGTTTCCGGCGCGCTCAGCACGAGATCGAGAAGCGGGCTCAGGGCGTGCGCAGGTTCAGTCAGGTTGAACACCTCACGCTCCACGGCCGCCGCCCGTTCAGGGTCCATTTGCGCATTGGCGAATGCGCGAAACTTCGCACGCAGCGCATCGCGCGGCAATGGACGTTCTGGGTCGCCTTGCGATTGCATCGGACCGGAATCAAGCGTCCTGCCGTCGCGTGTATGCACGATGACACGCGCCCAACGTTGCGCGGGAAACAGCGCGCTGAATGCAGCGGAATCCTGCAGACGAAGGCGCGGAATCAGATAGTGAAAACGCGCGTCGGCAAGACCATCCGGTCCTATCGTTTCCGCATCCACGCGTCCATCCAGAAGCGCGGCCGCGACAGGAAACAGAACGCCGTACTGTGCTTCCTCGGTCGTGACCGGAACCGACGCGCACAGCCGGGTGGCCTCGTGAAACGTCTCTATCTCGACGCTTTCAATGGCATCCGCCACGAATACTTCAGTCTCGCGCAAACGCAGTGCGCAAGTGATTGCCGGATGCGCCCAGCGGCACACGGGAAACGGTTTGAAATACTGTTCGAGAATGATCCAGCGTTGCCCGAGATCTGACCATAACCCCTTTTCATCATGCGCTTCGATTGTCAACGCGGGCGCTCCGGAGAAATGACGCTCGGCGAGGAAAGCAGCGCTCACGCCCGCCATGCAACCCCAGCCTGAGCCATCCTTGAGCATTGTCGGAAAGTCGATGCAGCGCATCATGTCGCTGCGGGGTCCGTGATATTCCGCGATACCTAACGCATGTCGCGTGCGCTCTATATCGAGCTTCAGCCCTCGCGCGATAACTGCTGCCGCGGCCAGGGCGTTCCACGCGCCGGACGTGTGATATTCGCTGCTGGTCGCATGCAACGCGATGCCTGCACGTGTCCCAATTTCGTAGCCGAGCACCAGGCTTGTGAGGAACGCGCGGCCGTCCATGGACGGGTCCAGCTCCGCCATTGCCAGCAACGCAGGCAACACGGCCACGCCGACGTGACCCTTGGTTAGCGAATGGCCGTCGTGACCATCGAAGCTGTCGATCGTCATCGCGCCGGCCAATGCTGCACCCAGTGGGCTCGCAATACGTCCGTCGAACAGCAGCCGGGTGCGCATGCTGCCCGCGCCGAAAAATTCAGCGGCATGATCGCAGGCTATCCGTGCGAGTTGCGTGCTGCTGCCCGCTGCCGCGACGCCGAGCAGATCGAGTAAGCAGTAATGCGCCTGCTCGATCACGGCATTGGGCAGGTCTTCGAAACGAAGCGAATGGATGAATGGTCCGACGTGATCGTTCATTGCGTGTGGTCTGCCGGAGAGTGGTTAGAAGTCGAGCGTCACATCGGATAACGGCCGGCTCGAACAGGCAAGAATGAAACCGTTCGCTTCGTCTTGCGGCGAGAGACCGCCTTGATGGCGCATGTCAATCACGCCCGAGCGTTTGTGCAGCTTGCAGGTTCCGCAGATGCCACTCGCGCAACCGCAGGGAATGACGACCTGCTGTCGCGACGCAGCCATCAAGATCGTTTCACCTGCACGTGCAGTGAAGCGCTTGTCGCCAAGGGTGATATTGAATCTCGTATCTGTGTCCAGATCCGCGCTGGCTACCGGGGATGTCGAGACCACCTCCGTCACTGCGCCGAAATGCTCCACATGAAAACGCGCATGCCGGGCGCCATCGGCGGCATGAATGCGGCGGACATCGTCCATGAACGACGTCGGGCCGCAGCAATAAACTTCCCGCGTGAAAAAATCGCGCATGGCCGCTGCAATCAGCCGTCGCGATACGCGCCCACGCAAACCGAACCAGCCGGGTCCGGGCTGACTCAGCGTGATGCTCGCTTGCAGCTTGGGCATGTGCGTTTGCAGCGTAGCGATCTCGTCGGCGAACAAGATATCTTCCGCGCGGCGCGCCGCATGAAACCAAGCAATATCCTGCCCAGGCGCATGGCGCGCGAGAGTACGCAGCATCGACATCAACGGCGACGCGCCCGATCCTGCCGAGACCAACGCGATCGGTCCTGGCGGTATGGCATCGAGACGAAACCTGCCTAGCGGGTAACGCGAACGCACGCGCATGCCCGGTTTCAGTTCATCGTGCAACCAGCGCGTGACGCGGCCTGTACGTTGCCGTTTAAGCGTGAGTTCGAGCGTGTTGTTACCGGTATTGATACCGGGCGCCGATGCTATCGAAAACGTCCGGTCCACGCGCTCGCCGTCCATATCGAGCGTCAGCAGCATCGCCTGACCGGCGACGAAACGGGGTCCATCAGGCTCTGTATCGCGGAACACAAACGTCTTCACATCCGGCGATTCGCACCGCACGCCGATGCATTCCAGCACGCGATCCGCGGGCGCATCCGGGGTGCCCGGGAACAGCGCTTCGAGCGCGTCGATACTGCCAAGGCCGTTAGCCATTGGACACCTGCAATGCAATCGTCCGGGGCTTCGAACTCACGCGTTCAACATACGCGGCAAGTTTGTCCGCGTACCAGTTCGTGAAGTTGCGCAACATGAACTCGGAAGGCGCGTACGGTCCCGGCGCATAGGCTTTCGATGCAATACCTAAATGGTTGTTCGCCGCCAGCCTCGCGTCCTGGTCGTTGGTCGCACGCCAGACCGACGCGAGCGTTTCGACGTCGTAATCCACCCCTTCCACCGCGTCTTCATGAACTAGCCACGTCGTGCGCAACTCGGTCCGGTTTGCCGAGAGCGGCAGGATGCGAAAGTGCATGATGTGGTCGGAGAGGAAATGATTCCAGTTGTTAGGAACCCGGAACATCCTCACTGAGCCGAGATCCGGTTCGGTCAATTCACCAAGCAGTTTGCTACAGGCCGGCGACCCGTCGGCCGTGAACGACACCGCGCCGCGATGAAACGGCAAGCGGATGCAACGGAACTCGTTGCCCCCGTCGGCGGGCAGATGCGGCAGGCTCAAGCTGTCCCACTGGCGCGCTTTGTCATCCATCAACCGGCGAAAATCCTGCGAGCCGTGCGGATCATCTGGCAGAGCGAATTCCACCAGCGTAGCGAGCAGTTCGGGATGATTGCCCGAGCAGTGATAACACTCGCGATTGTTCTCGATCACGAGCTTCCAGTTCGCGTTCTCGACGATGGTCATGGAACACGCCACCTTCGTCCGCTCCGGCTGATGCGGCGCGATGTACGGCGTCACCGCGCGGCGAAAACGCGACAGGTCGGGCGTGATCGAGTGGGGATCGGAAGGATCAGCAAGGCAGATATAGACCATGCCGCAGATCACTTCCACCTGCACCGGCGCGAGTCCATAACCGTCCCGTTCGAAATCAGGCGGCATCTGGCGTGCGTGCAACAACGAGCCGTCCAGGTCATAGACCCACTGATGATAAGGACAGACCAGCCGATGCACATGCCCCTGCGGTTCCATGCAAATACGCGATCCGCGATGCCGGCAGGTATTGAAGAATGCCTTGATCTCACCGTGCGGATCGCGCAACACGACAACCGACGTCTCGCCCACTTCCAGCGTCTGATAATCGCCGGGCTGCGGAATCTCGCAGGCGTTCAGCGCGAACAGCCAGTCGTTCATGAAGACCGCATCGAGATCCAGCGCATGAAACGATTCGTCGATATAAAACGGCTGCGCCAGACTGAAGCCTTCGCGCCGGCTGGCTAGTAGAGCGTGAACCTGTGCTGCGTCCCACATCGTCATGTCCGTCCAAGAAACATTCATGTGAAGCTATTGTCTGCCGCCGTTTTGCCGCGTGAGCGCAGGTTCACGACCAAGCCCATCACGAATCCGACACGATGCGCCCCGATGCAACAGCCGGATTCATCTTCAGCGCATTGGCGTCGCGAATGGTGGGTAAGGCGAACCGCGCGCGGCGCACGGCGTCGTAGTCCAGGCTCGCGATCACCAGTTCTTCGCGCGCCTGTTCGCTTTGAGCAATGACGTGACCGTCGGGGCCGACAATGCGCGAACCGCCCCAGAAATGCAGGTCGCCCTCGCGTCCTACGCGGTTCGCCATCACGACCGGCGTCCCGTAGACCAGCGCATAAAAACGCAAGGCGAGATCCCATCCGCGCGGGTTGTCGAAGTCCTGCCCGACGGCTTCTATCGCCGAGCTGACCGGCGCCGCGAACAAGGTCGTGCCCGCACGCGCCGAGGCATGCACAAGCGCCGGATTCCACAGGTCAGCGCAAATCGGCGTGGCGACGCGCCAGCGCGTATCAAGATCGAAACCGCCGAGTGCATCGCCCGGCGCGAAATACTTGCCGTCATCGAGCTGGCCGTAAGTCGCCAATGCGATTTTCCGATGCACATGGATCACGCGGCCTTGCGCCAGCGTGGCCACGCTGTTGTAGAACTGCGCGCCCGGTGCTTCCTCTATGAAGCCGACTACTGCATGCATGCCATTGCATGCAGCCGCTATGCGCAGCAGCACGGGATCATTGGCGGGCATGGCGAGGCGCAGCGTTTCCCTCCCCGCGCCATGACCGACCAGTGACAATTCCGGAAATACCAGCAGTTGTACATTCGCCGCCGCGGCGGCTGTCAGCATCGAGAGATGTTTGTCGACATTCGAAGCAGTCGCACCCGGCACGCTTTCCATCTGTGCGGCCGCCACCACGAGTTCATAGTTCATGTTTGCGCCAGAGCCTGTTTTAAATCAGTCCCGACGACTTCAGGAACCCTGCGGCGACGTCGTCCACCGACTTCTTCGACACATCCACTTCGGCGTTCAGGCGCGCCATGGTCTGATCGTCGAGTTTCGCGGAAAGCGCGTTGAGAATGCCCGCGAGCTTCGGGTTTGCGTCGAGCGTTTCTTTACGGATAACCGGTGTCAGCGCGTAGGCCGGGAAGAAACCCTTGTCGTCGCGCAGCACGACGAAGTTGAATGCGGGCACGCGGCCATCGGTCATGAACACCAGCGCGAGATCGACCTGCCGGTCCTTCAACGCCTGATACGTGAGGCCCGAATCCATCCGCTTGACCTGCGACGGCGAGAAGCTGAAACCATACGCTTGCTGCAGCGGCTTGAGCCCGTCAGGCCGTGCATAGAACTCCGAATTGCACGCAAACGTCAGTTCCTTGCCGCCCTTGAGAACTCTCGACAAATCGCTCAGGGAGACAATGCCAAGCTTCGCGGCTTCGTCACGATTCATCGCGAGGCCATAGGTATTGTTTGCCTTCGATGGATCGAGCCACACGAGTCCCTTCTTCGCGTCCAGCTCTTTCACGCGCTGATAGGTCTGCGCGGGATCCAGATGGTCCGTGACCTTGTTGTAGGTGATCAGCGAGGTGCCCGTGTATTCCCAGTACACATCGATCTGACCATTTTCCTGCGCCTCGCGCAGCACGCTGCTGCCCATGCCGTCCTTCTTCACGACGGTGAATCCCTTGGCCTCCAGCAAGGCGGTTGTCATCTGCGCCATCAGGACTTGCTCGGTGAAATTCTTGCCGCCGACCGTGATCGTGGCCGCGCTGGCGGACGTCGACGCAAATGCTGCGGCGATACAAAAACCTAGCGCGAAAATGAATGCGCGGGAAATCAAGCGGGAGAGCCGAGTGTGCATGGAAGGTCCGAAATGTGGTTAAGGGACAAAGGGACTTGGCAACGGGTTTGGCAAATGAGACAAACAAAAATAAACCGCTCAGCGCTGTGGATTCACGCCACGTGGCACGAGCCGAAGCTGCATCTGCGCGACCAGCATGTCTGTGGCAATGGCGAGCGCTGCCGTTGGAATTGCGCCGGCCAGCAGCATCGTGAAATCGTTCAGGTCGATGCCGGTAAAGATCAGTTCGCCCAGCCCGCCGCCGCCCACCAGAAATGCCAGTGGCGCGGTGCCGACGGTAATCGCCAAAGCGGTCCTGAGTCCCGCGAAAATGACGTACATCGCGTTGGGCATTTCCACCCGCCACAAGATTTGTTGCTTGGTCATGCCAATGCCGGTCGCGGCGTCGATCAGCAGCGGCGGCACGGCGCGCAAACCTTCATAGGTATTCATCGCGATCGGCAAAAGGGTCGCCACCCACAAGCCGAAGATGGCCGGCTTCGCGCCAATGCCAAGCAAGCTCATGGCCAGCGCAAGCAGCGCGAGTTTCGGCACGGCTTGTCCCGCGTTGAGCGCGAGCAGCACAAGATGCGCGGCACGGCCGCGTCCGGGGCGGCTAAGCCAGATGCCCGTGGGAATCGCGACCACGATGGCCGCCAGACCGGCGATGGCAACCATGAGCATCTGCTGACCCGCCTGATAGACGATGTCCGCGCGATACTGCGCGAGCGACGAGAACCAGTTGCCGGCATGCGCGTCGGCGCAAGTGGCGAGCATCATGAGCGCGGCGATTAAACACCGACCGCGCATGCGATGAACCGTGCAATGAACCGTGCGATGAACATTAGGCGCGTTCATGTTCATGCGCCCTCTTCCGCACGTGTGAGCGCGTTCGGATCTTCCTGGGCAGCAAGTGGAACAAACCCCGTGGCGTTATCGGTGAACACACTCAAGCCGGCTTGAGCGCATGCGTTCGGATCTCCCGCACGCGCGAGTGCCGCGATTGCTGCATAGCTGACATAACCGGCGAAGCGGCCGGCATCGTCGAGCACAGCGAACCATGAGACACCGTGCGCAAGCATGGCGGACACTACGCTGCGCAAGTCATCGCCTGCGCGAGCGGTCGCGGGAAGCGGCATTGCAAGCGATGCATCCAGCCGGTCGTCCCCGTTCGCGCCCGCAGCGTCTAGACACGCAGTGCTGAGATAACCGCACGGCGTGCCATTCCCATCGACCACGACAACTTCGCCGCCGGGATGCGAGCTCAATGCAACGCGTACAGTGCGGTGCGTTTCTCCCACGCGCGCAACGGCTCTCGAACCCATCAACGCGTCGCTTGCGCACAGCAGGCGCAAGCGCTTCAACGCGCGATCCGAGCCGACGAAATTCGCAATGAACGCGCTCGCCGGCCGTGCCAATAATTCTTCAGGCGGTCCATATTGCTCGAGCTTGCCGTCGCGGAAGATCGCGATCTTATCGGCCATCTTCACGGCTTCATCAATATCGTGGCTCACGAACACCACGGTCTTGTTCAGGCGCCGCTGGATCTTGCGGAACTCGTCCTGGATCGCCGTGCGATTGATCGGATCGATAGCCCCGAACGGTTCATCCATCAGCATCACCGGAGGATCGGCGGCCAGTGCACGCGCCACGCCCACGCGTTGTTGCTGACCACCCGACAGATCGCGCGGATAACAGCGCATGAACACTGCGGGATCAAGCGCGACGAGTTCAAGCAACTCCTCCACGCGCTTGCGTGTGCGCGCCTTGTCCCAACCGAGCATCTGCGGCACGAGCGCGATGTTGCCTTCCACTGTCATGTTGGGGAACAGGCCGACCTGCTGGATCACATAACCAATGCGGCGACGCAACTCGACCACGTCGAAGCTTGCGGTATCTTCTCCGCCAATCAGGATCTTGCCCGACGTGGGTTGCACCAGCCGGTTGATCATCTTGAGCGTGGTGGTCTTGCCGCAACCCGAAGGTCCGAGCAGCACGCATAACTCCCCTTCGCCGATATCCATCGTGAGGTCATCGACCACCGCTTGCGACTGGCGCGATTCGAAGCGCTTGGTGAGGTTCTGGAGCTTGATCATCGGCTCTCCGCAATGGTGATGGGGTCGACTGCGCGGACATCGGCTGAGATATTGGCGGAGTTAATGACTGAGATATCGGCTGAAACACCGCGACGGCCCAGTGCCAGGAGAGGCAGGCGTGGCGGGCGCAGGCCGGCTGGCGTGAGGCGGCGTTGCAGGCATGCCAGCCCGAAATCCGCCACGATCGCCAGCGCGCCCACGATCACGGCGCCCGCTATCAGTTGCCGCGGGTCCGACTGCGAGATCCCGCGGCTGATCAGCTTGCCGAGCCCGCCCGCGCCAATATAGGTAGCGATCGCCGCGATGCCGATGTTGATCACCACAGCCATCCTGATGCCGGCCATGATGATGGGCACGGCAATAGGCAGTTCGACGCGAAAGAGCCGCTGCTTCGTGGTCATGCCCATGCCGCGCGCCGCTTCTCGCATGGCAGGGTCGAGATTACGGATCGCCGTGTAGGTGTTGCGCACGATCGGCAACTGCGAATAGAGAAACAGCGCGATCACCGCCGGCAGGAAACCAATGCCTTGCCCGATCAGCGACAGGACCGGAATCAACAAGCCGAACAAAGCCACCGATGGCACCGTCATGAGGATGGCGGCTACATAGAGCACCACGCGCGCCACGCGTTCGTTGAGGCTGATGGCGATGCCAAGCGGCACGCCAGTGAGGATGGCGAAGCCGACGCCCACCGCGACAATCTGCAGATGCTCCACGAGCATGTGCAGGATCGAAGGACCGTTGGTCCAGATGAAAGCGAGCGTTTCCAAGCGTCCTCCGGAAGAGTGGCGCAGCCGATGATGTCTATTGCACCGCGGGACTAGGGTTTGTCGGTATAGGGGGGCGTGTCAGCGCACCTTGCCGCCAGTGAACTGTAGCGGCTCAAAATGCCCGGCAGCACAACGTTTTCGACATCAACTGTCACCGAGGCGACGCCCCCGGGTTTTCGCTTGGGTGTGGATGACCTTGTACAGGACACCGTCGAGCGAGCATTGCGCTGCGCCGGCCAATTCAAGGAAGGCAGCGCTGCCGCTAACTTCGTGGCTGAGGCAGGCGCATGTCTATCGGTTCGCTTCGCCGGTCAGCGCTTCAGCCCCGTGCGTCCCAGCCGCTCGCGCGGCAACGCGGTATGCCTTGGGTGAGTTCCCGGTCACGCGCCTGAAGGCAGTGCTGAAAGCACTCTCGGACGAATATCCAAGCGCCTGGCCGATCACGGCAATCGGGCTGTTCTCGTCGCGCAACGCGCGCTCAGCGAGACGCATGCGCCATTCGGTGAGATAGGTCAGCGGCGCGACTCCCACGCTCGTTCGGAAGTGGAAAGCGAACGTCGTGCGCGACATGGCGCACGCGTTGGCGAGCTCGTCGAGATGCCATGAGCGTGCAGGGTCTCCGTGCATCAACTGAAGGGCTGGCGCGACGCGTGGGTCACCCAGCGCCCGCAGCCATCCGGGGGGCATCGGGGCGGATGTTTTCAGATGAGCACGCAGGATCTGGACGAAGAGAAGCTGCGCGAGTTGCGCTGACGCGAGTTCCGCGCCAGGCAGGGCGACGGCCCGTTCTTCAACAAGCTGATTGAGCAGCCAGCGGAAAGCCGTTGCTTGCGGCGAAGTCGCCGGTACATGAATCCACGGTGGCAGAACATTCGCCAGCAATTGCCCGCTCGCTGGATCGAGCAGGACGTGGCCGCCGATATGGGCGAAGTCCGCACCGTCGCCCAGTTGTGCCGTGTTTCCCGGGCCCGTGAACAGGCTCATGGCCTCGACCGGAACGACGTCCGGAGCGCTTGCGAGTACGAAGGACCGCTTCGCCGCCAGCAGCCCGACGTCTCCCGTATCAAAGCGAACCGGCTCTGCTTCGCCTTCGATACAAACCCAGCAATGGCCCCTCACCACGGCGAAGAACTTGATCTTGTCGGGTGCGGGAAAGCGGATGGCCCATGTGCCGCCTGCGGTGAAACCACCTGTCACCAGTGATTCGGCGTGTGTGAACTTGAGGATGTCAGAGAAAGGATCGGTGCTCATATCCGCACTATCGCGCAAGTAAATCGCACTTTCAAGCATTCACAGTCCCGTCCTCTCTGTTTAACCTGATGAACTACTTAATCAGGGAACTGGCATGAACGAAGAATGGGTACTCGTCACTGGCGGAACTGGATACATTGCGCAGCACTGCATTCTCGCTTTGTTGCGCGAGGGTTATCGCGTGCGAACCACGGTTCGTTCGCTTGCACGGGAAGCGGAAGTACGAGGTAATCTCAAGACCGGCGGAGCCGACCCGGGAGATCGCCTGGTGTGCGTCGTTGCGGATCTGGCCAATGACAGCGGCTGGGCAGAAGCCGCCGCCGGATGCGCTTATGTGATGCACGGCGCTTCACCCACGCCATCGGGCGATCAGGTCCGCGAGGAGGATTGGATCAATCCGGCAGTCGACGGCAATCTGCGGGTCCTGCGCGCCGCGCGGGATGCAGGGGTCAAGCGCGTGGTGCTGACCTCCGCTTTTGGCGCGATCTGTGCCGGGCATCCTTCGATGACGCGGCCGTTCGACGAAACGGACTGGAGCAATCTGACGGGTAAGGTGTGGCCGTACCAAAAATCGAAGACGCTTTCCGAGCGCGCGGCCTGGGATTTCATCGCGCGGGAAGGAGGTGCTCTGGAGCTGACGGCCGTCAACCCGACTGCTGTTCTTGGCCCTGTGCTCGGCCCCGACTATTCGCATTCCGTCCGGATGATCACCAACATGCTCGATGGGCAACGAGGGTGTCCAAAGATCAATTGCGGCTTTGTCGATGTGCGGGACGTCGCAGACCTGCATGTGCGAGCGATGACCCACCCTGCCGCCAAGGGAGAGCGCTTTCTCGCGATCGCTGGCGAGAGTCTCTGGCTAATCGATGTCGCGAAGGTGCTGCGTTCACGCATGGGCGCAGCGGCAAGCAAAGTGCCGACGCGCGAACTTCCCAACTGGCTGGTGCTCCTTGCGGCGCTCAGGAACCCCGGGATGCGAGGCATTGCGACACTGCTCGGCAGGAATATGAATGCCACGAGCGAGAAGGCTGTCCGCTTGCTCGACTGGGCACCGCGTTCGAGTGAAGAGGCTATTGTCGCTTCGGCTGAGAGCCTGATTCGGCTTGGCTTGCTCGAGGGGGCAAACAGAGTCGCTTGAGGGGCCAACGTCAGCCTTCCCCTGGTTCTTCACGGGAACCGTTTGCGTGCCAAGCCTGTTAGCGCGCAGGCATTGTTCCGGTGCGGTTAGGCATTCTGAGACTCGGACTCTCGGTTGTTCTCGTGCCGTTGCTTCGCATACTGCTGATGATGCCATCTGTCCCTTTCGTGAGGCCCGCGCTAGCTCGCACGTCGTCACCACCGCCAACAGCCGCGGCCGCCGGCGGCGGCATGCCGCCCGCACCGTTGGCGCCTTGAACGAGCGCTCCGTTCCCGACGTTTGTCATGTCAGACCCTGTTTGGGCATAGGCCCCGCCTGACATAACGATAAGCAGCATTGAAAAATAAATATTCTTTGTCGCGATCATCATCTTTCGACTCCAGGAAACTCAATGCCTTACGCATGAAATGAGAGCGTCAGAAAACGCCGCGATGTACGGCAATCTCAGTCCTTTCGCGCAGGAATGGAGACGCGATTACTTGACGCTATGGCTAGCGGCGTCCCCCGCCGCCGTGGAAACCACCTCCTCTAATAAAGCCGCCTCCACCGTGAAAGCCGCCGCCTCCATGAAAGCCGCCGTGCGCTCCAACGTGGACGTGATCCATACGATGGAAGTGATGGAATCGATCGACGAAGACGAACGAGCCGCCAAAGCCGAATGCCAAGGATGGCGCATAAAACCACGGGTCGTAGTAGGAATAGTACGGATACGGGGGCGGCGGGGAAACGTCGTCAATATCGACGCCCGCGTCTTGCTGCTGGATCTGCCAGGTGCCGTCGGGCTGCTTGCAGGCAAGACCCGATATGTTCTGCGTGGCACCATCGATAACCGCCGTGCCGTTGACCATGCGGCATGGGGGTGACACGGCCGACGTGGTCGTCGTATCGTTCAGCGGAGCAGCCTGGCCGGGCTGGTCCGACATCGGCGCCGCGCAGGCGACACAACTGCAAAGCACCATTCCAAGTCCAATTAAGTTGCGCATGAATCCGTCCTGCTCGACGGTCCGGCACCACGACGCGGACCGCCGCATCGACACCGTAAAGACCCCATCGGTTCGCCTCGCAGAGTGCGTTGCCGGCACGTCAAGTCGCATCCGAAAAGGTGCGCGGCGACGCGGATCTGCTGCATATAAAACGCGTCGCCGCCGGACGTTATTCCGCTTTCTGGCCCCAGTTGAGGCATCGGATTATTACGTCGCATTTCCGATCAGCCCGTCGCTGATCAATTCTATTGGCTGGAAAAATACGTAGTACTGGGAAATATCGACTTCGTCGTTACTCCGGTATCGAGTTCAGATCAGCGGCCTTGCGACGACTCGATCCCGCGCAGGATGAGATCGATCCCGGCTAGAAAATCGACGCGGTCGTCGTGTACGCGCAACTGTCCCGCTACGCTGCGCGTGAAAGGGTATACATCCGGATCGAGCTGAGACCACATGACCGACACCTCATGCAGAAAGTTGTCCCTATCGGCGCCTAATTCCCGTGCAAGATGCGCATTCGCCGCGTTCTGCCCGCTCACGCCAAGGATGTAATTCAACAACGCGGACACCACCGACCATTGCGTAATGTCGGGCACGCCGAGCGCGCGAACCTGCTGCCCTATGCCTTCGAGAATACGCACCATAGGCAACTGTGCGGGAGCGCGAGTGAGCGCCGAGCCAACCCACGGATGGGCGTCGATGGTGTCGAACATGCCCAGCGCGAGCGCGCGAATCGCAGCCTCTGGCGTCGTGTTGATCACCGGCGCGCTCATCGTGCGAGCGATGACGGCGTCGCACGCGGCAGTCAGCAGGTCGTTCTTGTCGTCGATGTGCCAATAGATTGCACCCGGACCTGTGGCGAGCCGCTCGGCGAGAGCGCGGAACGTCAGGCCGCGCTCGCCGCTGCTGTCGAGGAGCGCAATAGATTCGTCAATGATCCGATCCCGCGAGAGCGAATCCTCCCGCCGTTGAGGGGTTTTTGCTTTTTTTGCCATGGCTCTTCTTGACACTCCTCTTGACACTCATGGAACGTTGTTCCAATATTATCATGGAACGACGTTCCATTGCGTCACTGACTATAGCGACGCCCGAACCAAGGAGCAGGATGAATACTTCAGTTGCGATCATCGGTGCGGGGCTCGGGGGGCTGACGCTTGCCCGGGTTCTCCACGTCCACGGCATTGCCGCGACCATTTACGAAGCGGAAACTTCGCCGAACGCGAGAACGCAGGGAGGCATGCTCGATATCCACGAAAACAACGGGCAGATCGCCCTCAAAGCCGCCGGGCTCTTCGATCAGTTCCTGGAGATCATCCACGTTGGCGGCCAGGCAACGCGGGTTCTCGACAAGGACGGCCAAGTCCTCTTCGAAGATCACGACGACGGCACAGGCGGCCGGCCTGAGGTCCCTCGCGGAGCGCTTCGCCGAATTCTGCTCGACTCGCTCCCTGCCGGCGCCGTCCGCTGGGGACACAAGCTCACAGACGCGTCCGCACTCGGAGATGGACAGCACGTGTTGACCTTTGCCGACGGCACGACCGTGACCGCTGGCCTCCTCGTTGGCGCCGACGGCGCCTGGTCGAAAGTTCGACCGCTTCTTTCCGGGGCGAAGCCGGTGTATGTGGGTACATCGTTCATCGAGTCATATCTGTTCAACGCTGACACTCGTCACATCCCAAGTGCGCAGGCAGTCGGCGGCGGCGCACTGTTTGCGCTCGCGCCGGGAAAAGGCATCCTCGCGCATCGCGAGCCTGATGGCGCGCTGCACACCTATGTGGAGTTGAACAAGCCGCGCGACTGGATCGACAGCATCGACTTCTCCGACCCAGTAGCGGCAAAAGATAGGATCGCTAATGAATTCGAAGGCTGGGCTCCGGCACTGACAGCGCTCATCACCGACGGTGAAACGGACCCTGTGCCGCGTCCCATTCATGCGCTTCCGGTCGGGCACCGATGGGCACGCGTGCCCGGGGTGACACTCCTCGGCGATGCAGCGCATCTGATGATCCCGTCTGGCGAAGGAGCCAACCTCGCCATGTTCGACGGGGCCGAACTCGCGCAGGCTATCGCCGCCCACCCCGGCGACATTGAAGCCGCACTGAGCGCTTATGAAAAGGAATTGTTCCCTCGCAGCGCGGCTGAGGCTGCGGCGGCGGAAGGAATACTCGACCTGTGTCTAGGGCCCGACGCGCCGCAAAGCCTGGTGGATTTCTTTACTTATAACCAGCCCGCGGAATGAGCGACCTGCACGCCGGCAGATTTCGTTTCGATGACTGCTGGTTGATTTCCATGGTCTTGCAACCGTACGCGAGCACGTTGCAGCTCGTATTGCCGGCGTGCGAATAGATACCGCCGTTCGTGCTGCGCAACTCCTCTTGACACATCAGTGACATCGCCGGGAAAGCCGCTCAAAAAATAACGCACGCCCGGTGTAACCGTATCTCGGCAGTTGGCGAAATAGAGTATGTACCCGCTGCGGGTACCGACTACCTCAACCACTGGAGAGATTCAATGTCCGCAAAAACCACTGTTAGCGCCACCCTTCTCGCTGCTATTGTCACGAGCCTGTTTGCATCGGTTGCCCAGGCAGCGCCGCTTACAAAGGGCGAAGAAAGCGCAGCCATTGCTGCTCATAAAGAGAAGTGCTATGGCGTCGCGCTGAAGGGCCAAAACGACTGCGCCGCCGGTCCCGGCACGACGTGTCAAGGTACGTCGACAATGGATTTCCAGCACAACTCGTGGAAGTTCGTTCAGGGTGGAACGTGCACCAGCATCCAGGTGCCGGGCGGCGATCACGGCTCGCTGACGCCGATGGCGTCCTGATACTGCAACCACGAAGAGAACGGGAGCGGTCATGGACGATTTCACGAAAACACCCGCGGCGCGTAGCGCAGACCGCTCCTTTCACGCGTCTTCTGACGTCAGAAAGCTGACCGGCACCAGTTTCAAGCACGGTCATCTTTCTGCGATTCTCGCGGATGAACCAAGCGATGGCTTCTTCGAGGTCCACGCTGAAAACTATATGGGCGCGGGCGGCCCTCCGCATCGGATGCTTGCAGCCATTCGCGAGAACTATCCCGTTTCCCTTCATGGCGTATGCATGTCCATTGGCGGCCCAGACGCGCTGGACGATGTTCATCTCGCGCGCTTCGGGGATGTCGTGAACCGATACGAACCCGCTCTTGTCTCGGAGCATCTCGCATGGTCGTCGCATGGCGGGACGTTCTTCAACGACCTCCTGCCATTGCCCTACACGAAGCAGACACTCGACCGGGTGTGTTCGCACATCAACCAGGTTCAGGACATGATCAAGCGCCCTATCCTGCTCGAGAATCCATCGACGTATGTGGCTTTCGCATCATCGACCATGAGCGAGACCGGTTTCCTTCGAGCGGTGGCGCAGCACACGGGCTGCGGTCTTCTGCTCGATATCAATAACGTTTTTGTATCGGCGAATAATCACGGCTTTTCTGCTGCGGCGTATCTGGCTGACTTTCCGCTTGAACAGGTCGGCGAGATTCATCTCGCGGGGTACAGCGAGCAAATGGATGACGAGGATGAATTGCTTCTCATCGATAGCCACAACCGGGCCGTCGCCGATCCTGTCTGGAAGCTGTACGCAGACCTCGTGTCGCGCATCGGGCCAATGCCAACGTTGATCGAATGGGACAGCAATCTTCCCGAGTGGCACGTGTTGCGCGCTCAGGCATCAATGGCCCGGCAAGTCATGGAAGAACGCGCGATGTCACTCGCCGGGGAGCTCAGTCATGAACGCTGAGAACTTCACGAACGAATACGCAACCACGTTCGCACCCGGCCTGACGGACCCGGAAATTGTCGCGCCGCAGGACGTAGTCGCAAGCGCGAGCAAGGGCGTGATCAAACGCTACAACGTTTATCGCAACAACGTCACGGTGAGCTTGATCGATGCGCCTGCCGCCATCTACCCCGCGATCCAGCGCATTACCGGCGTCGATTTTTTCAGGGCGATGGCGCGTTTCCATGTGCGTGAAACGCCTCCCGCATCGCCATTGTTGTTCGAGTACGGCTGCGATTTCCCGGCGTTTATCGAGTCGTACGAGTACGCACGCGACATGCCGTGGCTCGCGGATACGGCGCGTATCGAGCGTGCCTGGCTGGATGCTTATCACGCGGCTGACTGTGCTGTGCTTGCGGCTGAAGCGCTGGCGGCGGTCGATCCCGAACTGCTGGCCGAGGTGCGTTTCAAAGCGCATCCCGCCACGCGGATTGTGCGATCGCCCTATCCCGCCGTTGCGATCTTCGCGATGAACCGTGCCGACGACCCCGTTTCGCCTCTTCGTTCCAGCGATCGCGAAGACGCGCTCGTGACGCGGCCGGATCAGGACGTGATCGTTTCGCGCCTTCCGCCGGGCGGAGCGGCGTTCCTCATCTGTCTTCTCGATGGCGCTTCCCTCGGCGAGGCAATCACCACCGCATTGGAAGAAGCCCCTTCCTTCGATATCCACGCCAACCTGGCAGGAATGATCTCAGCCGGCGTGTTCACTGCCGTTCAACTTGGAGACACCCAAAATGTCTGACCGACACGATGTTGCACTTCCCATCCCTGCCGCAGTTGTTTCGGTGATTAGCGCGGCGAAGCGGCTGGTTGAGCGCCTCGCGCAACCATGGCTCGTCCAGTTCGTTCTGCGGCTCGCGCTGGCCGTGCCGTTCTTCAAGTCGGGCATACTCAAATGGAGCGGCTTCCTTCAACTCAATGACACGGCTATTGATTTGTTCACCGAAGAGTTCAAGCTGCATCTGCCGGGCGGTCCCTACGCATTTCCTCATCCTGCCGTTTTCGCTTTTCTGTCGGGATGCGGCGAGGTCATGTTTCCGGTTTTGCTCGTGCTTGGATTTGGAACGCGATTCGCGGCGCTTGGCTTGATATTGATGACGTGCATCATCGAGTTGACCGTGCCGGAAGGCTGGCCGATCCACCTGACCTGGCTCGCGATGGCGCTTGCAATTGCAGCCTGGGGACCAGGACGGATATCCATCGATTATCTGCTGGGTGACAAAACATATAGGACCTGATCAGGGATTCTATAGCGACGCGTCAACCCGACCACGGGGCAATTTGCAAGACGATCCGGTACCCATCGAGATCCTCGAATGTTCGACCCAATACGTCCCAATAGGGATTGAACGACTTCACCTGAACGAAACCGTTTTCGATAAAGCGTTCACACGCTGACTGCCAGGCTTCTCGATCTTGAATGTAGAAAACCAGCAAATCCTCCGGTGTCGGAGTGGGCGATACCGGGTGTTCGCGACACTGGGTGAACTCGAAGTGATAGTCCATTCCGGCACGACCGAGCATCACGCCATCAAAGCCTTGATGATCCTGAAATCGCGCCAGCACGACCAGGTTTAGCGCTACGAGATACATGCTCTCCAAGCGAGAAAGATCACTGACGGGTCTTGCGATTCTGAGTTGTGCTTGCATCGGATGGTGTTGTCACGGTGGTGGTTGATGGTCTAAAAACATCTTGCCTGTGAGCGTGGACATTTGCTCTCGCGACACCTATGTCGTGTTTAACGCGCGGGAACAGCTATTCACTCTGATAGCAGGATCTCCAATAATATAGCGAAGCCCCTCTCATACAGATGACGCCATGGCTAAAGCCGAAGACCTTTTACGAAAAGCTCCTGCTATTGCCAATCGACATCAGGCCGCTTGTCAGGGTGACGTATTGGAAATTCGGAATGAGGAAGCCATGCACTCCGCCTCGGCCGCCGCGAACCGCCGAACTTTTCCTCCCGGTTTTCCGGGCTCGAATAGTGCTGATTCAATCGGGTAGCGTTTTACCACGGCATCGAATGAATGCGTTGGTTTCCAAGCCACCATGCGTGCGGCATGAATGCGGCATGCACCACCCCGAGAGACGAGAACATGGTCAGGAAGACAGAAAACGATCCGGTAAAACTAGGCATTGCTTTAATCGAGCAGCAGTTGCTTGCCCTCTTGCTGTACGCCGGCGCGGTCGCTGACCGGACCGGTCACGAGAAACCATTGCCCGATCTTGCCACCGCCTACGGGCTGCTCAGGCGCAAGCTTTTACCCACTGAACCCCAACCACATGTAGAGGATGGGACGCCCGGCGTTGAACGGAAGGCGCTCGGGCTTGAGTCGTCCTGGAACGCGCTTCATCAAGACCCGCAGCGTTTATTGGCGGTGACGAGGCTGGCGAGTACGAACGCGATTCTGGCCGTAGCGGGATTTTTCGAGGCGCATGATTTCTCCGAGTTGCGGACTCCGGAGGTGCAGTTCCTGATGCGTATTCGCGACGCTGTCGCGAATGGCAACATGTTCCAGATCGAGGACGAGCGAATTCCCACCGCGTCTTTCAATGGTCTGATTATTACAAGCCAGTTGAACGGCTCACCCCTTTTCGACGATGGCGTGACGACGGGCTCCATCGATTCCGGAGATGTTGCAGCCCTAATGCGCTATCTGATCGATCACCTGAGTGGCGCACAAACTTTGATCAGCGCCGGCGATGCGGGCTAGAGGGACAGAGCTTGCGGCGGCACTCCGAACGTGTAGGAGTTTTGGGTAATCCATCCGATGACGTTGGCACCATCTACGCTGATTCGTGTCATCCAAGCAGCCGCAGACGAAAAATTGGCCACGCTTTCACGTGAACCGATGTGTCCAAAAACACGAGCTGGCGAGCGTTGCGCACCCGCGCAACTTGCGGCTCAAAAATCTGACGGTGGAACGAAGCCGCCGAATTCGGCTTCTATCAATTGGGCCAGCTTGAGCGGCGTGCGATCTTCGAACGCCGGTCCGATGATCTGGACGCCAATTGGAAGATTCTCCGCCGACATGCCGATGGGAATGGACGTCGCCGGCAGGCCCGAAAGCGTGGCGACGCCCGGCCAGATGAGCTGATCGCCGTAGGGATAACGCCGACCATCGATCACTATTCGCCGTGTTTCCCTATCCGAGTGATCGTGCGGGAACGCAGTCACGGGCGAGACGGGACAGACCAGTGCGTCGAATGTTTTGAAAAACTTACGCCATTGGGCACGCAGTTGAGAACGGGCGTTGTTTGCGATGATCCAGTCGCGGTGGCTCAGCACCGCGCCGCGAACCCGTTCGGCGTCCAGGCCGGAGGCCTCCATGGGCAATGCTGCAGCCTGCTTCTGAAGATTCGCATAGACATCCGCGGGCCAGTTCAGTGACAGGAGGGACATCAGCATCCGCATATAGAGCCGCGCACCCTCTTCGAGATTCGGAAGGAGTTCGCTTTCTTGGGCAACCCGAACGCCCGCTTCCCCAAGGCTTCGAGCAAGCGATTCGATAGCGGTCCGCACGGCGCCGCCGGTCGGCAGCAGCGGATGCGCGTCGAGGATCAACACGCGGAAGTCGCTCAACCGCTCGTGTCGCGGAGCCGGCAGGTCGAGCCTGTAGGCGATCCCCGTATCGATCTCGTCCGGCCCGGCCATGACGTCCAAAAGGAGCGCAAGGTCCTCCGCGCAACGCGCCATCGGCCCGATCACCGCGAGATCGACTGTATCGGGTAGAGGTGGGTAAGGCGGCGGGACATGTCCGCGTGCGGGCACGATCCCGTGCGTGGGCTTGTGGGCATGGACACCGCAGAAATGCGCAGGCATCCGCAGCGATCCGCCGAGGTCGGAGCCGAGCGCGAGCGGCACAAAACCTGCTGCAAGCGCGGCCGCCGACCCGCCCGACGAGCCGCCAGGAGAGCGGCTCACGTCGAAGGGATTGTTAGTTATCCCGTAGATATCGTTATAGCTCTGCCAATCTCCAAGGCCGAGCGGAACATTCGTTTTACCGAGGACAACGCCGCCAGCCGCCTTGATACGCGCGACCGGCAACGCGTCCTCTGTCGGAACGAAATCCTTGTGCTGCGGAAAGCCCCATGTCGTGGGCAGGCCCGCGACATTGAAGGATTCCTTGACGAGCAGCGGAATGCCCAGGAGGGGTCGCCGCTCTCCCTTCGCCAACGCATCATCGGCGGCGCGCGCTGCATCGAGCGCACGATCGAAGTCGCGTACACAGACTGCATTCAGCTTCGGGTCGAGGCTTTCAATTCGGGCGATGGCAGCTTCCGCCAGTTCGCAAGCCGAAATCTCCCTGGCCGCCAGCGCCGCCGTCAGTTCCCGGACAGACTTGTATTTCCATTCGATGTTCGTCATGTGTGCAACCGCTCCCAATGCCAGGCAATGCGGTCCCGCCCGACTTGAGCTGACGGCCGCGATCCACTCCGCGGCGATGTTAACACGCGGGAAAGCAGGGATCGAACCGGAGTACTTTGTGACTATTCTCCCCGCCGCGCCTCGGCCGCCTCGCCCCCCGCCTCCCGCGCCCGCAACGCGAATCCCGCGTATTCACGCTCGAGAAACGGTGCGGCATGTTCGAGCAAGAAACGCCGGAACGCGATGCAAGTCGGCGACAACTTCTTCGAGCGAAGATGAACGATTTGCCACGTGCGCTCGACCGGCGTGCCATTGACGTCGAGCAACGCAAGCTCCTGCGAACGCAATTCGAGCGCAAGCGTATGCAACGAGATCAGGCTCACGCCCATGCCGGCCATCACAGCTTGCTTGATCGATTCGTTGCTGCCCAGCGTCACGCTGCGCGCCGGCGTGAACAAGTGCTGCTTGAACATTTGCTCGGACACCGCGCGCGTTCCCGATCCCGGTTCGCGCAGCAGGAAAGTATCGCCCGCGAGTTCCTGAAGGTCGAACCGGCGCGCATCCCGCAGCGGATGATCGACAGGCCCAATCAATACATGAGGGTGATAAGCCAATGGCTCCGCCGTCGTGCCGAGCTCGGGCGGCGGGCGGCCCATGATGGCGAGATCGGTGGCATTGTCCTGTAGCTGGCGCAGGAGGATCTCGCGATTTCCCACCGAAAAGCGCACGTCCACGCGCGGATATTTCCGCGAATAGGCAGCAAGCAGTTTCGGCGCAAAATAGGTGGCAGAACTGACGATACTCACCGAGATGGAACCACTATCGGCCAGCGACAGCGAAGACATGGCGTCCTCGGCGTCCTTGATCTCGCCGAGTATCCGGCTCGCATGGTGCGACAAGCGTTCGCCCGCTTCGGTCAACGTGAGCTTGCGGGCGACGCGCTCGAACAGCGGCAGCCCAACAGCTTCCTCCAGTTGCCGGATCTGCATGGAGATTGCGGGCTGCGTCAGGTGCAGTTCCTCGGCGGCGCGCGCAAAGCTCGGATACCGGCAGGCGACCACGAAGATCTGCAACTGTCGCAAGGTCAGCGAGCGAATAAAGTTCACTGTAGACGGCCATCCGCGAAGAAAGAACTGTTTCAGCGGCTCGCACGAGGCGCGTTCGCGGCCTTATCCGGTGTCTTCTTGCCGGGCAGCGGAGACAAGGACCGCAGCGCGCCCTGATAACTCAGCGTTTCACTCTGTACCGGATGCGCGAAATCATTGTTCGAACCCGGTACGTCCGTGCGAATCAGCAGCACCTGTCCCGGTACCTCGTCCGACATGACGAAGGTATAGCGTTTGCCGATGTACTGAGGAAAGCGCGCGCCATTCGGATCGCCGAGATAAGGCTGGATTACGATCTGCTTCGCCGGGACCTTCTTGCCCTGCGCGTCGCGCATCACCGGCGTGATCGCCGGGCTAGCGGCGAGCGCCAGGCGGACACGGCGCTGGAAATAGCGGCGCTGTCCGCCCGTCAACTGCTCCATCTCCGCAATGTCACGCTCCAGGAAATACAGGATCACGGGATTGCACGGCATGCCTTCACCGGGCAGCTCCACCTTGCCGGCATGGTCACTCACCAGCGCGTCGCCGTTGGCATTGTCGGCGCTGACTACCAGGACCTTGACCGTATCTTTCTCCTTCGCCGGTGGACCGGTCCGCTCAACAGCGTAGTCGAGTTCCGTCTGAGGCTGAACGCCCTTCAGGTGCGTCGATAGAAAAAGAAGCCGCTCAGCCGGCGCGATCTCGGGACTGGCGCTGCTTGCCGGGTTTGCCGCGCTGGCAGCATCGGCCGCAAACGCTGGGCCGGAAGCAGCCAGCAAGACACTGGCCGCGGCGGCGACCCACCACCCTGTCCGCAGTTTTGCCATACGCGTCCACGCTCTCATTTCGCGTTGGCCTGTGCGGCGGGGGGCTCGCTGATAGCGAGCAACGGAACCTCATAATTCGTCAGTATCTTGTCGATCTTGGGCTGGTTTGCGCCGATCCACTGATCGACCTTCGTCTTCCACGGGCCTTCGCCATAACGCACGCCCATCGATATTTCATAGTCGAAGCGCACCCCCGGCGTTGGCGGGAAAGGAACCAGCTTGACCTTGTCGCCGGCTTGCTTCGCAAAATAACCGGCTATGGGACCCCACAAGAAAACGACATCCACATTACCCGCCGACATGTCGCGCTGGATCATCTCGCCCGGGAATTCCGCAGGGTCGCCGCTTTGCACCTTGTACGATACGGCTTGCTCGATCAGGTTGTTGCCAAGCAGCCAGTCGACAGCGGGTGTGTTTGAAAAGATCCCGAGACGCAGTTTATGCAACTGGTCGGGCGGCAGCTTGAGCAGATCGGACGGTGTTGTGATGGACGCGAATTCCGGCCGGTTCGGGAACACCATCGCGTAAGTGGAGTGGAGCCAGGGACGCGTGGTCGACGTCATGTCGTAGCCCTTCGGCACGCCGATCACCAGATCGCACTTGTAGTCGTCCGTGTCGGGTATCTTCTCGCGCAGCGTGTGCCGGATGAAACCCATGCGCTGCGGAAAATACGTGTATTCGATCTTGTAGCCAAAGTCGCTCGCCATCTGCGCCGCGATCTTGTTTTCGAACCCCTCTCCCTTGTCATTCGAAAGCGGCATGTTGTTCGGATCGGCGCATACACGCAGCACGCCGTCGGCTCCGTCGTTGTGAGGCAGCGCGGGACCGTCGGCATGCGCGGTACTGAACCCAAGCACCATGCACGCAGCCACGAGCGCCGTGCGCGCGAACGCGCCAGGCTTGCGATAAGTTCCGTGAGCTACACAAACGCCATAAACAACATAAGCGTCAGACATCAGTCCTCCGGTAAAGCGTGATACAGGCGGCGTGATACAGGCGCCAACGTCGGCGCCGCTCGGGCAGCGCGGATGTCCAGTGCGGGGCTTATTTCGCATCGATCGCCTGCAGGTCGCCCGGCTTGATCTTGCCGTCGGAGCGCCCCTTCAGATACGCAAACAAGTTCTGCCAATTCTTCTGCATCATGTTGCTGGAGCTGAAGTCGGGCATACCCTTGTCAAGACGTCCGCCGAACACTGTCCGATGAAACTCCGCTGGATCGATGGTCTTGAACGCATCGATCAGCGACGGCCCCACCATGCCCTGCTGCTGCGCGCCGTGACAACGTTCGCAGGCAAGCGCGCGCCAGGTTCGCCAGCCTTGCAACGTGTTGTTATCCACCTTGTTGCCATCGACAACCTGGTAGGCAACCGGCTTCATTTGCGCCGGATCGGTCTGGGCGTATGAAGCGGGTAACGTCGCCAAGGCTATCGCCAGCGGCAAGAGTATTCGGCCTTTCATTGCACGTGTCTCCTTCGGTTTGAACGTGCTGCGTCATGCGTCTTGCACGCAAAGAGCGCAGGGTTGAAACGATGTGTGCCGTGTCCCGGGTCCGGGACACGCCCGGCCGCCTCGGTCATGCAAGGCCGGCCGGTACGTGTCGTCAAGCTTTCCCGGAGCTCGACGACCGACTGGAAGAGGCTGAAGCTGCGCCCCCGTCAACTCGGGATGGCAAACACAAACAGCGTGCCGCCAAGTGCCGTGTACTTCGCGAGTTCGCGGTAACCGCCAACCGCGCCCAGACCTTCCGTGGACTTCTCAAGGCCTGCCGCCATGCCGATACCCGCCCATCCGCCAATGCCGGAATAGACACCGACGAACTGCTTGCCCTGGTACTCATACGTGAACACGTTGCCGATGATTCCGGAAGGTGTCTTGAACTTCCAAAGCTCCTTGCCATCCGAGATGCGAACAGCTTTCAGGTAGCCTTCGAGCGTGCCGTAGAAGGCAATGCCGCCTGCGGTCGCCAGCGCACCTGACCATACCGAGAATTTCTCCGGCTTGGACCATGCGATTTTTCCCTTGCTGGCGTCCCAGGCAATGAAGTTGCCCATCGCGCCCTTCTCGTTCGGGCCCGGGTACATCGACAAGGTCGCGCCCACGTATGGCTGACCGGACACGTATTCAACCTCGAACGGTTCGTAGTCCATACACACGTGATTGGTCGGGACGAGGAACAGGTTGCTCTTCGGATCGAACGCAGCCGGTTGCTGGTCTTTCGAACCCAACGCCGCCGGGCAGATGCCCTTCACGTTATGGTCTGGACCTGCCGCCTGCGTCGAATAAGCCGCGTTGCGAATCGGCAAGCCGCTCTTCAGGTCCACGCGGTCAGCCCAGTTCACCGCCGGGTCGTACTTGTCGGCAACCAGCAACTGTCCTGTTTCGCGATTGAGCGTGTAGCCAAAACCGTTGCGGTCGAAGTGGACGATGGCCGGCACTTTCTTGCCGTTCATGGGCAGGTCGGCAAGAATCATTTCGTTCACGCCGTCATAGTCCCACTCGTCGTGAGGCGTCATCTGGTAGACCCATTTCGCTTGTCCCGTGTTCAGGTCGCGGGCGAAGATGGACATCGACCATTTGTTGTCGCCGGGCCGTTGCGTCGGATTCCAGGTGCCGGGGTTGCCCGTGCCGTAGTACACAAGATTCAGCTTCGGATCCCATGCATACCAGCCCCAGGTCGTGCCGCCTCCTGTCTTCCACTGATCGCCCTTCCAGCTCTTGAGCGATGAGTCCGCGCCAACCGGCACCATCTTGCCGTCGGCCCAGGTCATGGTCTTGTCGGGGTCGAGCAGCATTTCGTTGTCCGGACCGGTGCTGAAAGCGGTCCAGACCGGCTTGCCGGTCTTGATGTCGTAGGCAATCAGCCGCCCGCGTACGCCGAACTCGCCGCCTGAAATGCCGGTGATCACCTTGTCGCCGAATACGTGCGGCGCGTTGGTGTTGGTTTCACCCGCCTTCGCGTTGCCGTTTTGCGCGGTCCATTTCACGTCGCCGGTTTTTGCATCCAGCGCAACGAGTTTCGTGTCGGCTTGCTGAAGAAAGATCTTGCCGTCACCATAGGCAAGCCCGCGATTGACCGTGTCGCAACACATCACCGACACCACTTGCGCGTCCTGCTTCGGTTCGTATTGCCAGATGAACGTCTGGTCTTTCAGGTTGATCGCAATAACCTTGTTGGGAAATGGCGAGTGGATATACATCGTGTCGCCGATGACAAGCGGCGAACCCTCATGACCGCGCAACACGCCGGTCGACATGGTCCAGGCGACCTGCAGCTTCGCCACGTTACTTTCATTGATCTGCTTAAGGGGGCTATAGCGGTGATTGGAATAATCACCTGCTTGAGCGGCCCAGTTCGATGAGTTCTTCATCAGGGCGTCGAGCTGCGAATCGGCCTGTGCAACAAAAGAGTTGAGGGCCGTTACCGCAACCACCGCCAGTCCGAGAACCAGGGTGCGTAATTTCATGTCTCCTCCAGAATGTGTTGCCGTCCGACTCAGGGATGACCCCACCGCCTATGCCCCGGGCGCGCCTTCACCGGTGCGGGCAGCGAGCTGAAGTTCCGCCCGGTCAAATGCCGGGCTGCTGTTTGCGAAGACGAATTGCATATTCCATGCCGGAATTTCTCCCGTTGTCGAATCTGCCGTTGGAGAGCGACTGAGATTGACGGAGATCGGCAGGGCGTGGCACCGATTGCTGCGGGCGTCCATGCGAAGGGAAAACCCCGAGGGGACGAATAGCATCACGATGGCGCGAGGGTGAGACGCTTCATTCGGATTACGACACATACTGTGTCAAATCCGCGATACACACTCCAATCTGAAAGGCGCTGCAAACTCAGTGCTCCCAGCAGCGGGCGGTGCGCTGCAGCAAGGGCCGTGGCGCGAGGCTGTTATTCAAAGTGCGAGGCCCGTCTTCATGCAGGCTGGCGCGGTGTTTGCAAAGCATCTTCAAGTTGAACCCCGGTTGAGGTTCGCTACGAACGAGCGTGGGAGGGATCGCCATGACCAGCACACAACCCGAGAGGGTCTACTCCGACGATGAGATCCAGCAGCGTCTCACCGGCCCGCTCCAGCACTGGTATATGGAGGACGGCTGGCTGCGCCGCAAGATCAAGACGGAAGGATGGAAAGGCACGCTGATGGTGGTGAATACCGTCGGGCACCTCGCGGAAGCGGCGTGGCACCACCCGGACCTGACGGTGTCATATGCGTTCGTCACCGTGAAGCTGAAGACGCATTCGGCCAAAGGCATCACCGATAAAGATATCGCGCTCGCGACCAAGATCGAGGAAGTGATCCAGTGGCAACCCGGGCTGGAAGGAGGAGCGCTGGAAGGCACCCCGCGCGACGACCAGCGTTTCCGCTATATCAAGTACGACGCACCGAAGGCCTGAGCAAGGTCGCGAATCCGTTGGTACGGCTCTTGCCTTGAAGGCCACGCACCCGGCTTCACGGCCACGGCTTTGACCACGACATCGAACCCAGGGACACTCGCGATGCAGCTTCGCCTGGATCATGAATCGGACCAACGAACGGACCACGAATCGGACACCGCGTCGCCGCTTACGACTGTAACGGTCGACGCCCCCGCGCGCCTGCACCTGGGTTTTCTCGACCCAAGCGGGTCACTGGGACGCGCGTTCGGCAGCGTCGGATTGACGATAGATGCACCCGGTACGCGGATCACCGCGCAATATATCGATCATGCCGATCATGCCGGCGAGACGCAGGTGGCCGGTGCCCACGCCGACGCACAACGCGAGCGCATCACGCACTATCTGGGCTTGCTGCACGACGCTTACGGCGGCCCGCCAGTTCGGATCGATGTCCGGCGTGCTCCCCGCGCACACGCGGGCCTCGGCTCGGGCACGCAGCTCGCGCTGGGGGTCGGTACGGCGTTCGTCAGGTTGCTTGGGCGGACCGCCTCCACAGCAGAACTCGCGCGGCTGCTCGGACGCGGCGCGCGCTCCGGCATCGGCACGCTCGGTTTCGATCACGGCGGATTGATCGTGGACAGCGGGTCCTCTGCTCGCTCCGGGGCGCATCATGAACCTCACGTTCCATCGATCCTGACCCGCCTGCCGTTTCCCGACGCATGGCGCATCCTGCTTGTCGACGACACCCGTCAGGAAGGCCTTCACGGCAACGAGGAACGGCGAGCGCTCGCGACCCTTGCTCCCTTCCCGAAAGAGCTTGCCGCGCACCTGTGTCACCTCGTGCTGATGCTCGTGCTGCCCGGCATTGCAGAACATGATTTCGATGCGTTCGCGAAAGGGATTAGCGAACTGCAGCAGACCATCGGCGAATATTTCGCGCCCGCTCAAGGCGGCGTATTCTCAAGTCCCACGGTCGCCGCGGCGATCAACGCCGCCAAAGCCGCCACGCAGCACCGCGCGGGCATCGGCCAGACGTCGTGGGGACCCACCGGTTTCGCGTTCGTGCAGAACGCCCAGGATGCCGAACGCGCGCTGGCCGCCGCGACGGACGTCACGCGCGGCATAGCCGGCGTCGTGTGCTCGGTAGCGGCGGGAAGCAATCGCGGCGCGTCCATCCATGCCGTCGGCCTGCAACGCTGCCACAGCGGTCTCGCTTAAGCGCCGCGCGAATCGAGCCACTAACCACCGGAAACGAGTCCATTCCCATGCCCGAAGCCACAGAACGGCCCTACATCCTGCACATGTTGACGGCCACGCCGCAGATGAGTCCCTTCGACGTCAACATGGCCGCCGATGCCGGTTATCAGGTCATCGTTCCCTATTGCAATGTCGGTGCGAACGACGTCGTCACGCTGACTCAGGACGCGATTTTTTCGCGCGGTCCGAAAGGCGTGTCGCGCACGGGGATCTTCATCGGCGGACGTGACGTCATGCTCGCCGCCGATATGCTCGACACCGCGCGCCACGCCATGGTGCCGCCCTTCGAAGTATCGGTATTCGCCGATCCGAGCGGCTCGTACACGACCGCCGCCGCGCTCGTTGCGCTCGTCGAACGTCATCTGAAAGCAGCCCACGGCGCGGAGCTCGGCGGCAAGCGCGTACTGATTCTTGGCGGCACCGGCGCGGTGGGACGCGTGGCGGCCGCCATAGCTGCATCGCTGGGCGCGCAGGTCCTGATAGCGAGCCATTCGGACATCGCCCGCGCGACCCGCGTGAGCGACGAAGTCAACCAGCGTTTCGATATCGCGACCACCGGCGTTTCGGTCCACACGCGCGATGAATTGCATCACGCGCTCGCGAGCGCCGAGGTCGTGATGGCAACGGCCGTCGCGGGCGTACAGGTCATGAGCGCAGCCGACGTCGCGGTCGCCAAACACCTGCTGATCGCCGCCGATGTCAACGCCGTGCCGCCCGAAGGTATCGCGGGCGTGCATGTCATGGACGATGGCAAACCGCTTGCCGGCGCGGTTCGCGAGGACGCGCTCGCAATCGGGGCGCTCGCGATCGGCAACGTCAAATACCAGGTCGAACATCGGCTGTTCCTGCGGATGCGCACCGGCGTCAAGCCGGTCTATCTCGGCTTTCCCGAAGCGTTCGACGAGGCTCGCGCGATTGTTGGCGACACCACCTGATGGATCGTTCGTTCATGACGCCCGGCACCCGTTCCGCGCAAGCTCCGTACATCGCGGCCGTCGGCTTGTCAGCGCGCATGCTTGCCCAGTCCGCGCGTCGCGCGGGGCTGAACGTGGCCGCGCTGGATATCTTCGGCGACCGCGATACACGGCGTTATGCGCCGCTATGGTTCGATATCGGCGGCGAGGGTTTGTCGATCGACGCTCAGCGTCTCTTTGATGCACTCGAACGTACGGCTCGGTTGCCACGCATGCTCGGCTTCGTGATGGGCAGCGGGCTTGAGCCGCTGATGCAGGATTTGTGCAGTGCACAGCGATTGCCGCGCCTGATAGGGAATAGCGCCGGCGCAAGCGCTGCCGTGCGCGAGCCGCGCCGGTTTTTTGCGCTGCTGGATCGGCTGGGCATCGCGCATCCGGAGGTCTGCTACGCGGCTCCATTGGATCCCGCCGGCTGGCTTTTCAAACGCGCCGACGGCTGCGGCGGGACACATATAGAAGCACTCGATTCGACATCGAACACGCCGGCGGCTAACGGCTATTTCCAGCGCATGAGCGCAGGACGTTCGATGTCCGCGCTGTTTGTCGCGGCACGGAGAAAAGCGTCCGTGATCGGCTTTGCACAGCAGCTCAGCGAGTCCGTGGGCAACCGGCCGTTCCTGCACACCGGGTCGATCGGGCCCGCCGACATCCCGCCGCAAATCATGGACGACGTCACGACGGCAATCAGCGCGATCGTGGCGAACACGGGTCTCGTGGGGCTGAACAGTATCGACTTCCTGCTGGACGGCGACACGTTCCAGGTCCTCGAAATCAACGCGCGCCCTTCATCGACGATGACACTCTACGAAACCGCCGCGCCCGATGCATGGCCGCGTGGCCTGATCGCGTGCCACCTCGATGCGTGTCTCGAAGGACGTCTGCCAACGCGAACATCTCCCGCTTCGACTCGATCCAAAGCCGGTCAGCGCGTGGTGTTCGCGCCGCGCAGTCTTATCGTCTCCGGCCCCTTCAGCGACGCCTGCCTGACCGACCCCGCGTGCCACGACGTACCGCATCCAGGCATGCGAATCGGCGCGGGCGAGCCGGTCTGCACGCTCGTCGTCACGCAGCCCTCCACCTCCACCGTCCGCGACGAACTCGGGCGCCGCGAAGCGCTCGTTTTGCAACGCATCGAAACCTGTCATGAGCACACTGATGCCGTCATCTCTTCCTCCGCCTGAGCTCAGCGTCAACGCCCTGAGCGAACGGCTTGCCACCCGGCTCGTCGACCACGCCGCGCGGCTGCGCATAGCCGTTTCGCGCACGCCCCACGGCACGACAATTGTCGACGCGGGTATCGACGCAATGGGCGGCATCGAAGCGGGCGTGCTGATCGCGCGGCTGTGCATGGGCGGTCTCGGACGGGTCGCCGTGCGCTCGAGTCTCGACGCCAATCCGCCCTGGCCGAGCATGATCGAGGTCCATACATCGTCACCCGTGCTCGCCTGCCTTGGCAGCCAGTACGCGGGGTGGAGCTTGTCGGCGACGAAGGAGCAAACCGGCGGCAAGAAGTTTTTCTCGCTCGGCTCAGGCCCGGCGCGCGCGCTCGCGGGCAAGGAAACACTCTTCGATGAACTCGGCTATCGCGACCGCCACGATCGCGGTGCGCTCGTGCTCGAAGTGGACCGCTTGCCGCCGCCCGTCGTGATTGAAAAAATCCTGCGCGACTGTGCATTGGCGCCCGACAAACTCACGCTGGTCGTGACGCCGACACACTCTGTCGCGGGAACGGTGCAGGTCGTCGCGCGGGTGGTCGAAGTTGCACTGCACAAGACGCATGTGCTTGGCGTGGACCTCAACGAGATCATCGAGGGCAGCGGCACGGCCCCGTTGCCACCGCCCGCGCCCGACGGAATCCAGGCGATGGGCCGCACCAACGACGCCATTCTCTACGGCGGCCGTGTGCACCTGACCGTGAAAAGCGATGCCGTCGCGCAACGGCTCGCGGCAGAATTGCCGTCATCGAATGCGCGTGATTACGGGCGTCCTTTCGCCGATATCTTCACATCGTTCAACTACGATTTTTATCAGATCGACGCCGCGTTGTTCGCGCCCGCCGAAGTGTGGGTCGGCAGCCTCGAAAGCGGCTTGACCTATCACGGCGGCAAGCTCGACATGGCGCTGCTAGACGCCCAATGGAGCGGTACTTCAGGCACTTCGGGCACATCAACGCCGCAATCTGGCGCGGGGCAGACGCCATGAGCCCGGGGCTTCGGGTCGCCATCATGACCGACGAAACCGGCTGGCACACCGGGCGCCTGAAGAAAGCATTTCTCGCGCGTGGCGTGGAGGCGCGCTGCGTGGATCTGGCGCAATGCCGCATCGATACCACGTGGGCGCCGCACGGTCTCGCGATCCCGGGCTTTGGCCACGCGCTGCCCGATGCGGTATTCGTACGCGGCATCGCGGGCGGGACGTTCGAGCAGGTCACGCTGCGGCTCGGCATCTTGCACGCGCTGCGCGAATGCGGCGTGCCGGTATATAACGACGCACGCGCGATCGAGCGCAGCGTCGATAAGTCGATGACCAGTTTCCTGCTCAACCTGCATGGTGTGCCAACGCCCGCCACATGGGCGGGAGAATCGGCGGCCTTCGCGCAGCGGGTGCTGATGCGCGAGGCGGCCGCGAACCGCCGGGTCGTGCTCAAGCCGCTGTTCGGATCGCAGGGCAAGGGGTTGCGACGGCTGGGCGCCAACCGTCGCGACGGGTCGCTCGCCCCGTTGCCGTCGTTGCGGACATCGGGGCAAGTCGCTTATCTGCAGCGCTACGTGGAAACCGCGCGGCCGGGCTTCGACTGGCGTGTCCTCGTGATCGGCGGCCGGGCGGTCGCGGCCATGCGGCGCGTGGGCGGCAAAGGCTGGATTCACAACTTCGCGCGAGGCGCGAAATGCGAGCGCGCGCCGCTCGATCCCGTCCTGGCCGACACGGCCGAGCGGGCGACCCGTGCACTCGGCCTCGACTATGCGGGCGTCGACCTGATTCTTCCTCAGCGCACGTCCAGCAGCTGCGGCGATGCACATCGCCCCCTGGTGCTCGAAGTCAACGGCGTGGCGGCGTGGCGCGGCTTGCAATCGGTGACGGATGTTGACATAGCCGCCGCGCTCGTTGACGACCTGCTAGCGCGCAGGCTCGCGGCGCACGCGCCTCTGAAGACCGCCGATGCCCCCACATAGCCCCCTCCCTCTCGCAACGGCAAGAGCAGCCTTTTTAAGGGCTTGCCGGCTCGATGTGGAGACCGCAAAGCCGGGCAATGTGAGCATCGACAACCCCGGTCACGGCATGACGGCGTCGCAATTCATCGCGAGCGCGGACGTCGCGGCGGATGCGCTGTTCGCACCCGCCGCGACGGTCGGCACGCGGATTCTCGATGCCGTCAGCGGCACCCGCGAGACGGCTGGCTGCAACACCAACCTCGGCATCGTATTGCTGGTCGCCCCACTCGCCGCGGCGCTTGAAATCCACGGCACCGACGCGAATGTCACCGCGTACCGCACTGCAACGGAACAGGTGCTGCAAAAGCTCGATATCGACGATACCCGCGCCGCTTATCGCGCAATTGCGCTCGCGAATCCCGGCGGTTTGGGCGACGCGCCCGAACAATCGGTCCACGACTTGCCGAGCGTCGATCTTCGCACTGCGATGGCGCTCGCTGCCGATCGCGACAGCATCGCGCGTCAATACGCGAACGGATTTCGCGACGTGTTCGAAACGGGCCTGGAAACCGTACGCCGCGATCATCGTTCGGGACATTCGCAATCCGCCGCGGCGATCACGCTCGAGGTGTTCCTGGTCTTCCTGAGCGGCTGGCCCGATTCACACATTGTGCGCAAGCACGGCCTGCTCGTGGCGCAGAGTGTCACGCGCGAGGCGCGCGCGCGCCAGGACGCGATACACCGCGCTCGGGCCCGCGGCGGCGTCGCAAATGAACTGCATGCCCTCAGGGAGTGGGACGCTGAACTCAAGGCACAAGGCATCAATCCGGGCACGAGCGCGGATCTCACGGTCGCTACGCTGTTTGTCGCAGGTGTCGTGGACGGCATTCCGGACGGCATCTGAGCGCACTGAGGCACGCGGTGCCGCCCAACGCTGCGACGGTAACCCGCCATTGGCACGGAACATGATAGGAACAGCCATGGTTCTCAACCGGCTCCGGGCGGCGTCAATTCACGCCGTTCGCGGGCTGACCGCCAAGCGGGCACATTCAATATCCAATCACTGGAGGAACAGCATGGCCAAAATCAACCGCGTCATGGTAGGCGAGTCGCTAGTCGGCGACGGCAACGAGGTCGCTCATATCGACTTGCTGATTGGACCGCGCGGCTCTGCTGTCGAGACCGCGTTCTGCAATGCCCTGACTAATAACAAGGACGGCTTTACGTCGCTTCTGGCGGTCGTCGCGCCTAATCTCATCACCCGTCCGAATACGGTGATGTTCAACAAGGTAACCATCAAGGGCGCAAAGCAGGCCGTGCAGATGTTCGGTCCTGCCCAGCACGCCGTCGCGCTCGCCGTAGCGGATAGCGTTGAAGACGGCACGATTCCGAAGGACGAAGCCGACGATGTTTTTGTTTGCGTGGGCGTGTTCATTCACTGGGAAGCCGAAGACGACAAGAAGATCCAGGAATACAACTACAAGGCTACCCGCGAAGCGATCCAGCGCGCGGTTGCCGGAGAACCGAGCGCAGCCGATGTAGTCGCGAAGAAAGCTTCCGTCGCGCATCCGTTCGCGGCCAACTGAAGCGCGGCGCGGTTCTATGGCGTGGTGTAAAAAAATCGGGTCTGGACGCGGCCGCTCAAGATATTCGTGCGTTACTCATGCGTTATTCATGAGTCGTTCACGACAACAAGCGGCCCGTCCAGTCCTTCATTCAACCGAGGAATGACTTTTTTTGGAGAGGCTCCGGCATGACCTCCAGATGTCGCACGCGGCTGCTGATTGCCTGTCTCGTGCTCGCACCGTCACTTGCATCGCCGCTTGCATGGGCGGCGGACCCGTCGACCGATCCCGTTGTTCCGGCCGCCGGCAATCCGGCACAAGGCCACGATTACCCCACTCAGGGCCGCGTGGAATACGTGCTCGGCTGCATGGATGACAACGGTCACGACTTCGCCAACGTATATAAGTGTTCTTGCGCGATCGACCATATCGCGGCGGTTCTTCCCTACGACGACTACGTCGAGCAAATGACCTTCTCGAAATATTCGACGCTCGGCGGCGAAGGCGGCAACGAGTTTCGCGTGGATCGGGCCAAAGCCCAAACGAAGAACTTTCGTTCGATTCAGACCGACGCTTTTCGCGCGTGTGGCGTGACAAAGTCCGCTGCCGCAACCAAGTGAAGCACCCGCAGAGTGGCGAGCACTTCAAAGCGCGAAGCTTCGCGCGTCCCTTAAGCGTCCTGACGATCAGTTCGGGATAAGCCCTTTCCCGAGGAAAGCGCAGGTGACGGCTTGCGCGCTGACCGGCTGACGCCTGCGTTCAATTAGAACCCCGACCGATTCCACATCGGGAAACTTTGCAGGCTTCGCAAGCGATACCCGGACCCAATGCGCCCCAAAATCGGCAATCACCAACTGAGCAATTTTCTCGGCAAGACGTTCGAGCAACTGCACGCCGTGCGAGGCCAGCAATTGATGCAGTGCATCGTGGACGGCCGCATAATTTACTGTGTCCTCGATACGATCCGTCGCACAGGCGCGGATCGACGGCACGCCAATGGTGAGGCTGATACGCACGGGTTGCGGGTCCCGCAATTCGCTGACGTCGATACCGATCACCGTACTCCCGGTAAACCCTTTGATGTAGACGATGTCCATGGGCACATCGGTGGCAGCTTGTGGTGCGGTATCGATGCAGGGAAAGTGGGGAATCACACCCGTTTGCGCGCTCTGCAGCGTGCCCAGCGAAGAACGTGTGGGTCGAACCGCATCGAAAAGCTCCATGAATAACCTCCGTTGGCGATTGCAGGGAAAGGGCTGTGGGCGTGCCATTGACGAACAGATAGCCGCAGCAATGTGTGTCGCGGAATCGATACAGCGTGTGAGCGTTTTGTACCGCCTGGCATGAGGCTTTCCGTCAGGCGCTCACACGCATGCACACGCGGGCCTGTTGCCGCGGTTTCAGCAAGTCGCAAGCAAAAATCGGGCGCAGCGGCTAACACTTACGCGACTACTTATTGAACCCTGGCGCCATAGGAGGTAAAGTTTTGCCGACGCGGTTAAGTTCATAAAACGTCAATACGTATCGCTTCGCGCGCATGCGGACCCAGAAAAACGCAGCGCAGGGGAACACCATAGATACGGCGCCGCAGTGACCTGCGAATTCTCGCGGGCACGAACCGGACGCCCCGGAGACAAGCCCCATGTCGTCGTTTGCAGACAGTAACGTGCACGTCCGGGAAGTACTGAACATCGTCAATAATCAGTTGCCGACTCGCCCGACAAGCGACTCCGTTGCGCAATCATGGACGCGTTGCCTGAAGGAGTTCAGGCTCGATCCGGCGCGTTTCGTGATGCCGCCGGTGCTGACCCAGCCCGAACTCACCGCGCGGCGCGAAGCGGCCAGCGACCTGATCGCATGCTCGAAACTCGAGATGACGACGCTCTACCAGCAGCTCGCCGACCCGGAACTCGCCGTTGTACTCGTCGATGCCGACGGTGTGATCGTGCATCAGGTGGCGTCGGTGCCGTTCGGGGAAGCCATCGCCGCCGACGGGCTGCGCGTAGGTGCGTTATGGAGCGAGCGTGAAGCCGGCACCAACGGCATGGGAACGTGCCTCGCCGAGCGCGAATGCATCGCGGTCTACCAACACGAGCATTTCTATCCGCGCTATACGTCGCTGACTTGCTCGGCCGCGCCCATCTTCAATGATCGCGGTGAAGTGGCCGGCGTGCTGGACGTAACCAGCCGTTCGAAACTGCTGCAGCAGCATTCGCTGGTGCTGGTGGGCATGTCGAGACAGATGATCGAGAATCGCCTGATCGACGCGCGGTATCGGCATGCGAACATGATCCACTTCCATAGTCGGCCCGAATTTGTCGGCACGCTGCATGCCGGAAAACTTGCTGTCAGCGATGACGGTGTCGTGCTCGCGGCCAGCCGCAGCGCGCTGTTCCAGCTCGACTTCCGCTCGCATGCGGAGCTGTGCGGCAAACGCATCGAGGAAGCGTTCAACGTGTCGCTCGAGGACATGATTGCCCGCAGTATCCGCGGCTCGTTCCATCCGGTGACCGTCTATAGCGCCAGCGCAAACAACCGTTTTTTCCTGATCGCCCAGACCCCGCGCGATGCAGCGACCAGCGCGACCCGCATCTTCATGAACGACCCCACGAGCCGCGCGGTGTCTACCGCCGCGCGTGCCGCCCGGCCCGCGCGAACAGCCAGGGAAGTGCCCGGCCAGGCGGGGCGGCTGGAGAAACTCTCGCACCTTGAGTTCGGCGATCCGCGCATGGCGTCGCAGATCCAGCTTGCTGTGCGGGTAATCCAGCGCAAGATCCCGATCATCCTGCGGGGCCAGACCGGCACCGGCAAGGAAGTCTTTGCCAATGCACTCCATAGCATCAGCCCGAATAGCGGCGGCAGCTTTGTTGCGGTGAACTGCGCGTCGTTACCGGAGAACCTGATCGAGAGCGAATTGTTCGGCTATCGCGCGGGAGCGTTCACGGGTGCGCAGCGTGAAGGACGGCGGGGCAAGATCGTGCAGGCGAACGCGGGAACGCTCTTTCTCGATGAAATCGGCGACATGCCGATGGCATTACAAGCGCGGCTCCTGCGCGTGCTGGAAGAGCATGAAGTCACCCCGCTCGGCGCTGAAACCACGGTCAAGGTGGATTTCCAGTTGATTAGTGCAAGCCACCGCAACCTGCTGGAACTGGTGCAGAGCGGCGCGTTCCGCGAAGACTTGTATTACCGGCTCAACGGCATCGAGATCAACTTGCCGCCGCTGCGCGAACGGGCCGACGCGCTCGCGTTGATCCATCATTTGCTTGCCAATGAATCGGACCCGGATGAGCCGCCGGCGCTTAGCGCCGAGGCGCGGCATGCGCTGTTGAACTATGCATGGCCCGGCAACATCCGCCAGTTGCGCCACGTGCTGCAAATGGCGATAGCGCTGTGCGACGGGCCGGAGATCGACTGCTCGCATCTGCCGCCCGAGGTCGTGCAATATGCGGGCACAACGCCTGCCGCGCACCTGGGACTGGCGACCGGCATGAGCGGCACGCCCGTGACCGGACCGTTCCCGCATGGCGCCGACGATGCCGACACCTCCGAGCTCAACGCGATCCAGGTCAAGGAGCGCGAGACCGTACTGGAACTGCTGGATGAGCATCGGTGGAACGTCAGCAGCGTAGCGAAAGGGCTCGGTATCAGCCGTAATACGCTGTATCGGAAGATGCATCGCCTGCATATCCGGTTATCGCATGACGGGTCCGCCACACCGTGGAATTCATGAGCGCGGGTTCGGGTTCGGGTTCGGGTTCGGGTTCGGGTGCGGGTGCGGGTGCGGGTGCGGGTGCGGGTGCGGGTGCGGGTGCGGGTGCGGGTGCGGGTGCGGGTGCGGGTTCGCCCTCGCCTTTGCCCGCTCGCAGGCTTGACCAGTTCAAACCCAACGCGGGTTTTGCGTGGTGCGTGACCGGCTCGGGGCACATGATCGAGGAATCCATCGAGCTTGCCTGCAAGCTGCCGGGCGTGGACCTGTTTTTGTCGTCGGCGGGAGAGGAAGTGTTGCCGCTGTATGGATGGCCGCTGCCGAAGCTACGCGAGCACTTTCGGGTATTTCGCGACAACAGTGCGAGCGGGGTTCCCGTCGGCATGCTCTATGAAGGCAAATATCATACGGTCGTGATCGCGCCCGCGACGAGCAACACGGTCGCCAAATGTGTGTTGGGGATTTCCGACACGCTGCCCACCAATTTGTATGCGCAAGCGGGCAAACAGTGCATACCGGGCATTGTTTTCGCATGTGACACGGCGCCGAGCGTGATCACCCAGAGCCCGCATGAATGGGTCGAGGTGCGGCCGCGCAGTGTCGAGCTCCGGCATGTGGAGCAACTGGCGCTGATCGAATACACGACGGTGGCGCGCTCGCTCGATGAGTTGAAGGCAGCGCTTGATCAACGGCTGTCGACGCTCGGGCTCGCATGGACCACATCGTCTTCCTGACTGGCAGGCTTGCTGAACACAGTTTGCAACGGGTGCTCGAGGGCATGGCGCCCACGCCGTTCACGTGGGGGATCCGTGAGATCGGACTTCAGGTAGCCGCGCTGATGACCGCCGACATGATCCGCCGGCGCGTCCCTGTGCCGCTTGCAGCCACGCGGATGATCGTGCCGGGACGATGCCGTGGCGATCTCGACGCGTTGAGCGCGCACTTCGGCGTGCTGGTCGAACGCGGTCCGGAGGAGGTTAAGGATTTGCCGCGGTTCTTCGGGCGTGAGGCGCGCCACTTCGATTTGTCCCGATACGAGACCGAGATTTTCGCTGAGATCGTCGATGCGCCGCGACTCGATATTGACGGCATTGTCGCGCGGGCTGCCGTGTATGCGTCTCAGGGAGCCGATGTCATCGATGTCGGCTGCCTGCCTGAAACACCCTTTCCGCATCTGGAAGACGCGGTGCGTGCGCTGAAGGAACGTGGGTATCGGGTGAGCGTGGATTCCATGCGTACCGAGGAGCTCGTGCGGGGCGGCCGTGCCGGTGCGGACTACCTGATGAGTCTTAATCTGGATACCTTATGGATTGCTGATGAAGTTCCCGCCGTGCCAATTCTCGTGGCGCGGGAGCCGGGCGATCCAGGCTCGCTCGATGCAGCGATCGATGTGCTTCTGGCTCGTGGGCGATCTTTTCTCGCCGATCCCATTCTTGATCCGATTCCGTTTGGACTGGCTCAATCGATTGCGCGTTATGTCAGGTTGCGGGCGCGCTATCCGGAGATCGGCATCATGATGGGCATTGGCAATGTGACGGAGCTGACCGAAGCCGATACGAGCGGAATCAATGCGGTGTTGCTGGGCATGGCTGCGGAATTGCGGGTTAGCGCGGTGCTGACTACATCGGTTAGTTTGCATGCGCGGCGCGCTGTCAAGGAGGCCGATGTTGCGCGGCGGATCATGCATGTAGCACGCGACGCGCAAGTCTTGCCGAAGGGGATTTCCAGCGACTTGTCGGCGTTGCATGCGAAGCGGCCTTTCCCTTATGACGCGGCGGAGATTGCGGTGATTGCGCAGGCGGTGCGTGATCCGAATTTTCGGGTTCAGGTCGCGGCTGATGGCATTCACGTTTATAACCGCGACGGGCATGCTGTTGAGGGAGACCCGTTCGCACTTTATCCGGGGCTTGGGCTGGAGGCCGATGGAGGGCATGCGTTTTATATGGGCGTGCAATTGGCCCGTGCGGAGATTGCCTGGAAGCTGGGGAAGCGGTTCGATCAGGATCAGGCGTTGGACTGGGGATGCCAGGTGGAGGTGGATAGATCCACTGCGGATCTTGAGTGCTGGGCGGCGCCGGGGAGTACTCGGAAGCGTTCGTGAGGGGGTTGTTTTGCTGGCGGTTTGTTTTTGGGGTTTGGGTTGGACTTGTTCTTCGCGTTAGTGGTCTGAGTTTTTTCCGGGTTGCACGGGTTCTCGCGCTGGTGGTCTGGTTCATTGCTGGGTTGCACGGGTTCTCGCGTTGGTGGTCTGGTTCATTGCTGGGTTGCTGCTTTCAAGGTCTTCGCGCGTTTTATGTTGGATGTTTTCTTTATCACTATTAGCCACTGCGCGTGGCGGCGCGTCATTTCTTTGTCCAAAGCGACAAAGAAACGAAGCAAAGAAAGCGCTTTCACCGCTCTACCCTAAGTGTCCACAGCGTGCAGTTTCTATTCATTGGTGCCCCAAAAGCACGGTGCTCGCAAGAGCTTAGGATGTGTGAACCCCTCCTTCTCGCGAATCCTGACAGTAAAACGCTTCGCCCCGTACGCTCTCGGGCTAGCACTAGCGACTGAACCTGCCCAAGAAGCGCCCCGCGCTATCCGCAGAAAACCTTCCACCCAATTTGTACGCATGCCGAACCATTTTTAAACCACCTGCAGAATGCATAAGGCCTAAAACCGGCAAATAACAATGCAAACTAATAGCTAACCCGCGAAGCACCACAGCGGCAAATACGCGTGAGGCCGTGCGGGAACGTGGGGCACTGGTGCTAGCCCGAGAGCGTACGGGGCGAAGCGTTTTACTGTCAGGATTCGCGAGAAAGAGGGGTTCAAACATCCTAAGCTCTGGCGAGCACCGTGCTTTTGGGGTACCCATGAATGAAAACTGCACGCTGTGGACACTTAATTTTTAGAGAGGTGAAAGCGTTTTCTTTGCTTCGTTTCTTTGTCGCTTTGGACAAAGAAATGACGCGCCGCCACGCGCAGTGGCTAATAGTGATAAAGAAATCAGCTAACGTAAAACGCGCGAAGACCTGGAAAGCAGCAACCCGGCATTGACTCCGACCCCCACCCCCAAACCCCGACCATCCATACCCAACCGCCATCGATCACCTCCGCCCGATCAATACCTCCGTGCCATCACATCCAACCCCACTGGCCTGATCCTGTCCGCATGCCCTGCACATCCAAACGCCTCAAACCGCGCCACGCATAAATCCCTCGCCGCAGCCGTCGCTGCCTTCAACGCATGACGCGGATCGAACTCACCCTTTGCCATCGCCAGCGACCTCCGCATCGCCCCGGTCATTGCCAGCCTGATATCCGTATCGATATTCACCTTGCGCACACCATTGGCGATCCCGCGCTGAATCTCCTCCACAGGCACCCCATAAGTCACCGGTATCTCACCACCATGCTCACGAATAATCGACAACCACTCCTGCGGCACCGACGACGACCCATGCATCACCAAATGGGTATCAGGAATCAACCGGTGAATCGCCACGATCCGGTCAATAGCTAAAATATCCCCATCCGGCTGACGACTAAACTTATAAGCGCCATGCGAAGTACCAATGGCAATAGCCAGCGCATCCACACCGGTCGCTCCAACAAATTCCCTCGCCTGCCCAGGATCGGTGAGCAATTCATCATGCGACAAGCGGCCCTCCGCCCCCACGCCATCCTCCTCGCCGGCCTGACCCGTTTCGAGCGACCCCAGACACCCCAACTCCCCTTCAACCGATACCCCCACCGCGTGCGCCGCCTCCACGACCCGCCGGCTAACCTCCACGTTGTAGTCGTAATCAGCGGGCGTCTTCTGATCAGGCATCAACGATCCATCCATCATCACGGACGTGAAGCCGGACCGGATCGCCTGCTGGCACACCGACGGACTCGCCCCGTGATCCTGGTGCAGAACGACCGGCAGGTCGGGATGCGCCTCGATCGCAGCCAACACGAGATGACGCAGATACGGCTCCCCGGCATATTTGCGCGCCCCCGCCGATGCCTGCAGAATCACCGGGCTGCGCGTCATTTCCGCGGCCTGCATGATCGACTGGATCTGCTCCATGTTATTCACGTTGAACGCGGGCACGCCATAGCCATGTTCCGCTGCATGATCCAGCAGCTGACGCAATGCGATAAATGACATTTCGGACTCCGTTATATTTAGGTTATGAGCAGCTCCCTAAAAACAGATGTGCTCAGCGAGCAACCCTGCTTGCCTCATCGACTACTGCCTTTACCGTCAGCCCGAAATGCTCGAACAAGGCCTCGGCCGGCGCGGATTCGCCAAAACTATCGATTCCCACCACCCCGCCGTCCAGCCCAACATATTGCCGCCAAAAAGCACTCACCCCCGCTTCAATCGCGACACGCGGTACATCCCGCGGCAACACCCTGTCACGCCACGCCCGCGATTGACGGTCGAACACGGTCGTAGATGGCATCGACACCACCCGGGCAAACACGCCCTGCGCATGCAACGGCTCAACTGCCGCCAGCGCAAGCGCGATCTCCGACCCGGTCGCAATCAGCACCACGCGCTTCGACACACGACCCGCCGGCGCCGCCCAGTCGCGCAGCACATAGCCGCCATTGGCAATCGCATCGATCTGTTCTTCGTCGCGCGATACAAACGGCAAGGTCTGACGGCTCAGCAACAAACAGGAAGGACGATCGCGGTCCACCGCGCACACCCATGCCTGCGCCGTCTCCACGGTGTCGCACGGACGCCATACATCCAGACCTGGAATCATGCGAAGGGTTGCTGCATGCTCTATCGACTGGTGCGTCGGACCATCTTCGCCGAGACCAATGGAGTCGTGCGTGAACACAAACACCGTGCGAACCTTCATCAGCGCGGCCATGCGCAACGCGTTACGCGAGTAGTCGGAGAACGTGAGGAAAGTCCCCCCGAAAGGCAGATATCCGCGATGCAGCGCCATACCGTTAAGCGCCGCACTCATGCCGAATTCACGCACGCCGAAGTGCACATAGTTGCCGCCCTGAGGACCGTCGCGTCCGCCCTCCACTGTCACCGCTTCCTTCCAGCGCGTGAGATTCGAACCAGTGAGGTCCGCCGATCCTCCCAGCAGTTCGGGCAACGCGCGAGCCAGTCCTTCTATGGCCTGCTGCGATGCCTTGCGCGTTGCCATCGACTGGCCTGCGCGGTTGGCGTCCTGCACGAGCGTCAGCGCCGCGGAACGCCAGTGCGCTGGCAGTGCTCCGCGCGTACGCCGTTCGAACTCGGCGGCTTCGCGGGGATACTGGCGCCGGTACGCAGCGAACCGGACGGTCCAGTCCGCTTCAACCCTCTTCCCGCGCTCGCGAGCGTCCCACAGGCTCCTGATCGTCGACGGAATTTCGAAGGGCGGATAAGGCCAGTCGAGCGCACGCCGGGTCGCGGCCACCTCTTCAGCACTAAGCGGCGCACCGTGCACGTCGTGCGTCCCGGCCATCGACGGCGAGCCTTTTCCAATGACCGTCTTGCAACAGATCAGCGTCGGTTTTCCGGCAGTGCGCGCATGGCGCAATGCGCGGTCGACGGCATCGACATCATGACCATCCACCTCGCGCACTACGTGCCACCCATAGGCCTCGAAGCGCGCGGGTGTATCGTCGGCGAACCAGTGGTCCACGTGGCCGTCGATCGAAATGCCGTTGTCGTCGTAGAGCACTGTCAGCTTGTTCAATCCGAGCGTACCCGCCAACGAAGCGCCCTCGTGCGATATGCCTTCCATCAAGCAGCCATCGCCGACAAAAACATAGGTCCGGTGATCGACAATCACATGCCCCGGCCGGTTGAACTCTCGCGCGAGCAGCGCCTCGGCAAGCGCCATTCCAACCGCGTTCGCCAGTCCTTGCCCCAAGGGTCCGGTCGTCGTTTCAACGCCCGGCGTCAGCCCTACTTCGGGATGCCCCGGCGTCTTGCTATGCAGTTGACGGAAGCGCTTCAGTTCATCGAGCGGCAGGTCGTAGCCGCTCAGATGCAGGAGCCCATATAACAACATGGAGCCATGCCCATTCGATAACACGAACCGGTCGCGGTCTGCCCAATCGGGATTGCGCGGATTATGTTTGAGGTGCCGGCTCCACAAGGCGACGGCAATCTCCGCCATTCCCATCGGCATGCCGGGATGACCGGATTTAGCCTGGCCGACCGCATCGACAGCAAGAAAACGCAACGCATTCGCCATCAAGCGAGTTTCAGCGCGGACGCCTGGCGGCGCAGACACTTCGGTGGACATATCAGTGACGGCACTCATCGCATGCCTCCTTCAATCAAAAATGAAAATAGATAAGACCGGACCTCAGGCGCGCGCACGCCGATCGAGCAACTGCAGGATCAGCGGCGTGAAGATGAGCTGCATCGCGAGCCCCATCTTTCCGCCGGGTACGACGATCACGTTCGGACGCGACATGAACGAGTCATGCAGCATGGTGAGTAAATACGGGAAGTCGATTCCCTTCGGCCGCGCGAACCGGATCACGACGAAACTCTCGTCCGCATGCGGGATCTCGCGCGCGGTGAACGGATTGGATGTGTCCACGGTCGGCACGCGCTGGAAGTTGACATGCGTGCGCGAAAACTGCGGGCAGATGTAGTTCACGTAGTCCGGCATACGCCTGAGGATGGTGTCGACGACCGCCTCGTGCGAATAGCCGCGCAAGGTCTGATCGCGATGCAGTTTCTGGATCCACTCAAGGTTGATGATCGGCACCACGCCCACCAGCAGGTCCGCGTGACGCGCGACATCGGCCTTGTCGGTGACAACCGCACCGTGCAGCCCCTCGTAAAACATCAGGTCGGTGCCGGCAGTGACGGCTTCCCATGGCGTAAACGTGCCTGAGTCCTGCTTGTAGAGCGCAGCTTCCGCGTCATCATGGACATAGTGGCGAACCTGTCCGGTACCTGTCGCGCCATAGTCCGAAAACAGTTGTGCAAGCTCTTCAAGCAGGTTGGCCTCGGGGCCGAAATGGCTGAAGTTGGGCATGCCGTCGCGCTCGCTTTGCTTGAGCGCCTCGCGCATGCCCAGCCGATCGTGCCGATGAAACGCATCGCCCTCCACAATCTGCGCGTCGATACGCTCCCGCCTGAAAATATGCGTGAAGCTTTTCATGACGGTTGTCGTGCCCGCACCGCTGGAACCGGTCACCGCGATGACCGGATGTTTGACTGACATGATGTGTCTCCTGGTTCTCGCAATCGAATTCGATCAGGCGACGCTCTCAGACCGGCGCTTCAGGCAAGAACAACGATCGCTTGTTAAAAAGTGGCGACGTGAAAGGCTTGTCTTCGCCACGGTCGTAGTCGGCGTGATAGCGGGCAATGCGCGCCACTTCATTCTTTGAACCCAGGATCACTGGCACTCGTTCATGCAACGCCCGGGGTTGCACGTCGAGGATCCGCTCGCGCCCTGTGGTCGACATGCCGCCCGCCTGCTCGATCAGGAAACTCATCGGACTGGCCTCGTATAAGAGGCGCAAGCGTCCTTGCATGGCCGGCGTCTTGAAGTCGCGCGGATACATGAACACGCCGCCACGCATCAGGATGCGGTGGACTTCGGCGACCATCGAAGCAATCCAGCGCATGTTGAAATCGCGTTCACGGCAACCACTGCGGCCGTCCTTGCATTCCTGCACGTAACGGCGCACGGGCGGCTCCCAGAAGCGCTCGTTCGACGCGTTGATGGCGAACTCGCAGGTATCGTCAGGAATACGAATATCCGAATGCGTGAGCACAAAATTGCCGACCTCGCGCTCCAGCGTGAAGCCATGCGTGCCATTCCCCACTGACAGAACGAGCATGGTCGAGGGACCGTACACCGCATAACCTGCCGCCACTTGCTCGTGACCGGGCCGCAAAAATGCGGCATCAATTTCACCCGGGCCGCCCTGCAACCCGGCGGGCGCGCACAGCACCGAGAAGATCGATCCGACCACACCGTTGATATCGATATTCGAGGAGCCGTCCAGCGGATCGAACGCCAGTAAATATTCCCCGCGCGGATACGCGGGCGGAATCGTGTACACGTCTTCCATCTCTTCAGACAGCATGCCCGCCAGCAGGCCGTCCCACTCGCAGTGCTGCAGGAAGATGTCGTTGGTCGCAATATCGAGTTTCTTCTGTTCCTCGCCATGCGTGTTGAGGGTCGCGGCCGAGCCATAGTTGCCGCCCAATGCCCCCTTGGTCAATTGCGCCGAGATGGTCTTGATCGACGCCGCTACGTCGACCAGCAGCGCCGACAAACCGCTGGCCTGAACCGGCGATGGATCGCGATCGAGGGTATCGATCAGGAACTTTGAAAGTGTGGTCCGTCCATCCAGCATGGCGCACTCCTGGGAGATTCAAGCGTGATCAAGCAGATCTCTGCGGCGGCGTATCGAACACGCGGCTCGCGCGAATATCGGCGGCGCATAGCAGGGTGAGCGTGGCGGTATCGGATGGACCACCGCCTTGCATCGCTTCGGCGAACAGACGGCTGGCCTGGCGCAATCGCGCACGATCGAGCGCGTTGCGCACCGAGCGCGCGTTCGCGAAATTCGGCTGGCTGATACGCCGCGCGAGATAGTCTTCGAACGCGGTACGTGCCTCTGCGTCGAGCCGGTAGTGCATCCGCGCGAGCATGCCTTCCGCAATCGCAATCAGTTCCGTGACGTCGTAATCAGGGAACGTGACGTGATGCGCAATCCGTGAGCGAAACCCTGGATTACTCTGGAAAAACGTTTCCATGCGCGACTCGTAACCGGCCAGAATGACCACCAGATCCGAGCGCTGGTTCTCCATGGTCTGCAACAGGATCTCTATGGCTTCCTGCCCGTAGTCGCGCTCGTTTTCCGGCCTGTACAGGTAATACGCTTCATCGATAAACAAAACGCCACCCATGGCGCGCTTGAGCACGTCGCGTGTCTTGGGCGCCGTGTGCCCGATGTACTGGCCGACAAGGTCGTCGCGCGTAACCGACACCAGATGCTTGCGGCGGATATACCCCAGCCTGAACAACACTTCCGCCATCCGCAACGCGACCGTTGTCTTGCCCGTGCCCGGATTGCCGGAGAAACACATATGCAATGTAGGTGCGCCGCTCGCTATGCCAAGCGTTTCACGCGCCCGTTCAACCAGCAATTGCGCCGCTATTTCGCGGATACGCGTCTTTACCGGCGTCAGCCCGACCAGATCGCGATCCAGTTCCGCCAGCACATCGCCCACCGCTGATTCGCGGAACAGCGCGACGAGATCGACACTCGGCATGTCCGGCTTGATTAGCGAATATTCAAGCGAATGTTCAGGCGATTTTTCGGCCGGCTCGTGAACCGTCGGATCCGCTTCGGCTAACGTCATCGTCGTCTCTCCAGTGGCTCAGGTGCTTAGCGGTTCGCAGGCGGCTGATCATTCGTATAAGACTTGATCGCGTAGTGCTGCACGCGGCCCTGGACGTCCTGGCGTTCCAGGCGGAAGCCCGGTTCGTCCTGCGGCCGGTTGACGATGAACGACAGCCGCATGGTCTCGAAGCCACGCACCGAATCGAACGCGTTGACCTTGATGTGGTGCTGCGGATACGTGGTTCGGCAAGCCCTGACTTCCTGCATCGCGCCGGCGGGATCCTTCAGGTCGAACATCGGCAGGCCCCACATTTCCCAATAGGTATTGCGCGGATGCGGGTCGTCAGTGAACTCGACCGAGCAGGCCCAGCCCTGTTGCAATGCGTAGTCGATCTGCAAGCCGATCTCCTCGTCGGTGAGTTCGGGAAGAAATGAAAACGTACCTTGTGTGATTCGCATGACTAACCTCTTGTCTGAAGAACCTTCTTAAGCGCCACGCACAAAACATCAAGCCGGCGTGGGCGTGGCGGCAAAGTCCGGCGTGTCGGTCGACGCGTAGTTGAACGTCACGTCGCGCCATGTATCCAGCGCCTGCTTGAGCGGCGTGCACCAGCGCGCCGCGCCCTCCAGTATTTCCGGCCCCTCGTTCGCGATGTCGCGGCCTTCGTTGCGCGCCTTCACCATGACCTCCAGCGCCACGCGGTTGGCGACAGCGCCCGCCTGGATACCGGCAGGATGGCCGATCGTGCCGCCGCCGAACTGGAGGATGCAGTCATCGCCGAAAAGGTCCAGCAACTGGTGCATCTGCCCGGCGTGAATACCGCCTGACGCTACCGGCATGACTTTTCGCAATCCCGCCCAAGGCTGATCGAAGAAGATACCGCGCGACAAGTCCACCGGATTGCGCGACTCGCGCAACACGTTGTAATAGCCCTGTACCGAAAGCGGATCACCTTCAAGCTTGCCGACCGCCGTACCGGCATGTGCATGATCCACGCCTGCCATGCGCAGCCATTTCGCGATCACGCGAAATGAAATGCCGTGATTGCGCTGCCGTGTATAAGTGCCGTGTCCTGCACGATGCAGGTGCAGGATCATGTCGTTCCTGCGAGCCCAGGCCGCCATCGACTGGATCGCGGTCCAGCCGACCACCAGGTCGATCATCACGATGCAGGAGCCCAGCTCCTTCGCGAATTCCGCGCGTTCATACATGTCCTCCATGGTCCCGGCCGTGACGTTGAGATAGTGTCCCTTGACCTCACCGGTAGCGGCTTGCGCGCGGTTCACGGCTTCCATGGAAAACAGGAAACGGTCGCGCCAGTGCATGAACGCCTGCGAGTTGATGTTCTCGTCGTCTTTCAAGAAATCGAGACCGCCTCTCAAGCCTTCGTACACCACGCGTCCATAGTTCTTGCCCGAGAGTCCCAGCTTCGGCTTCACCGTGGCGCCAAGCAACGGACGGCCGTACTTGTCGAGCCGCTCGCGTTCGACCACGATGCCCGTCGGCGGCCCGCGAAAAGTCTTGAGGTAAGCAACAGGCATGCGCATGTCCTCGAGCCGCAGCGCTTTCAACGGTTTGAAGCCGAACACATTGCCAATGATCGATGCCGTCAGGTTCGCCACCGAACCTTCCTCGAACAGGTCCAGGTCATACGCGATATACGCAAAATACTGCGGCTCCGCGCTGCTCGAAGACGGTACGGCATCCACGCGATACGCCTTGGCGCGATACATATCGCAGGCGGTAAGGCGGTCGGTCCAGACCACGGTCCAGGTCGCCGTCGACGATTCCCCCGCCACTGCCGCCGCCGCTTCCTCGGGCTCGACGCCGGGTTGCGGCGTGATCCGGAAGAGCGCGATCACATCGGTGTCCTGCGGTACGTAGTCGGGCTGCCAGTAACCCATCTCGCGATACTTCATGACGCCCGCCGAATAGCGGGAACGCGGGGCCGACGCGGTGGATGCCGGCTCGACGGCTGCCTTGGTGAAATCGTTCATTGCGTTTGCCTCGAAAGTAAAAAACGCGCTGTACAAGCTTCAAAAAAGCGCCTCGTGACCAGGTAGTGAACCGATGACGAACTGGCCTGCGCTGTGAAATCAATGTAAGCGCCAGCGGTTCCGAAGGGAATTCACGATTTTCTTCGACAGGGTTAAGCGATCCGTTAACGTGGGGTACTCCCTAAAGCCGTGTGCCGCGGCGACGTGGGACACTTTGCTCAGGTTCCGCGACAGTCAGGCGCATTCGCCATTGCGTCAACCAGTCCGCGTGTTCCGTATGTGCTCCAGACACGGCACGTGCGTTTTGGCACGCTGCTTGCGTGAGGGTGTGCTTGCTGGCGCTGCCCGTCGTTGCGAAAGCTGCAGGAAAGGCAACGAAGGCGGTACTGGCGTTCCGTTGGATAACTTGATGGAGACGACTATGCAGTGGACGACACCGAGCTACACCGATATGCGTTTTGGTTTCGAAATCACGATGTATATCGCAACGCGTTAAGCGCCGGGCGCCGCCGTCGGCCCATGGTTTTTGCATGGGCAACTGACGTGCGGCTTGGCGTGATCGTCCTGCCGTACAAGCACAGGTAGCGATGACGCCTGAGTTGGAGTGTGCTTGAGTTGTAGTTGTTTTAACCCGCCGGTTCCCAGTGCGTCGCCTTGACCAGCGTTCCCCGCCATGATTTACGAAACGATCGTCACGACCGCGGCGCACGATGGCCGGCCCCACATCGCACCCATGGGCGTCCGCTTCGAGGACGGCTTGGCAATTCTTGCGCCTTTTCGCCCCTCCACAACGCTGGACAATATTCTTGCCACGCGCGCAGCCGTGATCAATTTCACGACTGACGTGCGCGTGTTCGCAGGCTGCGTGACGGGCTACGCGCGAGACTGGCCAACACTCGCCGCCACACGCGTGAAGAGCGTACGGCTGGTAAATTCGCTCGCTCACACAGAGCTTGAGCTCGATACATTCCACGACGACCCGCAGCGTCCCGTGCTGCGCATGAGAAGCGTGCATGAGGAAACGCATGCGCCGTTCACGGGCTTTAATCGCGCGCAGGCTGCCGTGGTCGAAGGCGCGATTCTTGTCAGCCGCCTGTTCATGCTGCCGGCGGAAAAAGTCGACCATGAAGTGGCTTACCTGCAAATCGCCATCGATAAAACCGCCGGCGAGCAGGAGCGTTTTGCGTGGGACTGGATCTTGGCTGCCATTGCGCGTCATCGCGCCGCTGAAGCTCCCGCGTACGCCGCGCACGCATTGAACACGCCGCTGTCCGAGCGGCACTGAATCATTCCGGAGGTTGTCATGACCGCATTGCTCGCGAGCGTCCGCTCGTCTGAAGAAGCGCTCGATGCAGCACAAGCGGGCGCCGAATTGATTGATCTGAAGGAACCGGCCGCCGGGGCGCTGGGCGGCGTGTCCCTGCACGAGATCACGCGGATCGTGACCGTGCTGCGCTCGATATACCCGGTCAAGCCGATCAGCGCGACCATCGGCGATATTGCGACTGAGGCAACGGATGAAATCGCAGCGCGTGTTATCGACGTGAGCAATACGGGGGTGGATTACGTGAAGGTCGGCGTGACACCCGGGGCCGCGGCCCGGTCATGCCTGACCGAGCTGGCGAACTTGCCCGCATCGGTCGTGCCGGTGCTTTTGTGCGATGCGGGAATGGACGTGGAACTGTCGCGCTTTGCAGCCGGGTTGGGCTTTGCGGGAATCGTCTTCGATACCGCCAACAAGGACGGGCGCACGCTCTTTGATTGCGTCGATAAAAACACGCTGGCAGCCTGCTTGCGAGCGGCCGGCGAGAACGGTTCAATGACCGGGTTAGCGGGGTCGCTAAGTTGGGAACAACTGGCGGAGATTCGCGAGTTGGCGCCGGATATAGCGGGGTTTCGCACCGCACTGTGCGAGGGAGGACGTGCAGGACGTCTGGACCCCGCAAGAGTCGCGCGATGGGCCGATGCGCTGCACCGGAGTGCAGTAGTTCATTAACAAGGACCTGATCTTCGCATCAGGTTTCAAGCCACTGGAATGTGCAACAACCTCTCCCGCATCAAACCGGCGTCGCCCTTGTTGAACATCTCGACCACGTAGTTTGCATCGGCGACGTGCTTGGCGAAGCGGGCATCGACCACGCCTTTCGACGACAAAACCTCGAACGGCGTCCCCGCTTCCACCGCGCAAGACTTCACCACCATCAGCCGCTCGGCGTTCAGCGTGGTCGACAACCATGCGGCGAGGCTATCGGACGTCGTGTCCCAGTTGGTCATTTCATCGGGCGTGTCGCGCATCAAATCGGTCGGCACCCACACGGCCACGCGTCCATCGCGCAAGGCTCGCCGGATGCGGCTCTCGTTCGATGCCAGCACGAGTTCCGGCATGACCCCTTGCATCAAGATGGCGTACTGCGCCATCGCGAGCAGGCACATGTTGTGAGCGGCCAGATCGCCAAATTGCCACTCGCTTTGATACTGGCGAACCGTGTCCGCGAAATCCGCGCCGCCTGGCACGATCACGACCCGCCCGCCGCCTACTTCCCAAAGCTGGGTAAGCCACTCGCGCAGCGACGGGTCGTGACTCAGGCTTCCCCCGATTTTCACCACCCACATGACATGTCCCTCGCTTTGATTTGCATCAACGCTGCACTAACGTTGCATCAAGCCGTGGCCGCAGGCTCGTGCAACACCTGCAACGAAAGCAACGCGACCGCTACGCCCGGCGCACAGGTTGCTATCCATTCCGGCACGTCCGGACCCGCGGCGGGCGCATCGACCAGGCTTGTGAAATCGATAAAACTCCGTCCTTGCCGCTGCGCCAGCGCATTGGCCAGAAACCGCCCGCATCCCGCGCCCACCAGCGGCGCGCGTGCAAGTACCGGATGCGCGTCGGTCACGCGGGCAAGGTTCTCAACCAACACCTGCAACTGCTCGTCACGCCAGGTCTGCGCGAACTCCCGCCATTCGTTGTCGCTGGCGTCGCGAGCGTCGAGGCCAATCATCCGTGCAATCCGCGCGCGGCTCGCGACCTCGGTCTTCGGTCCGTTATCGGCGCTCGGATGCTGATCGTGCGCCGGCCATAATTCCCCCGTCAACCGATAGACATCCGCAGTCGTCGCGAACCATTCGTTCATCACGTTAACGCGCTCGCCACGAAACACAATTCGATGCGATACGCCGCACAACGGCGTGCGCACCACGCCGTGATACACCAGCTCGCCACTGGCAAGCCGGCTCGCGTCGTTGCATCCACCCGCCGCGATTTGCCCTCCGACAATCGGCACGATATCCGTAGTGGTACTGCCTATATCGACGAGCAGCGCATCGCTGACATGGCTTGCGACCCATTGCGCGGTGGCACGCCAGTTCACCGATGCCACATCGCGCCAGCCATCGATGCATTCTGCGGCCGCAAGCCAGCCCGCCGCGCCCGCGAAAAACCGCGTGTCAGGTCCAAGCCGCCGCGCAAGCGTATCGACGAGAACGCTGACGCCTTCAGCGCGGTCGGCGAAGAGATCAACCATCTCGCCTGTCATGGTGACCGCATGATGCGCCCCTGCCTCGCGAGCAGCCGGCCAGCGGTCGAATACGGCATCAATCACCTTCTCCAGATGCCCGAGCCCCTGCCATAGCGGACACGCCCATTGCGCGATATCGAGCATCTGACCGGATGCCGCCACCATCGACACCTTCACGTGCGCGCCCCCCACATCCCAGCCGAACACCACGGCGGCGGTCTTCATGAACGCGCTCCCGATGTGCACGTGCCACACTCATACGGCACGCCATGCGCCTTCAGCAGATCGCCGGCCACGTTGCGCCCGAGTCGCGCCGACAACCCCGCATACGCCGCCGTCAGCCTGGGATTCACTTCGATCACCACTGGCCCTCTTTCTGCATGCCACACCAGATCGATCCCGACATACCCGCGCAAGCCATGCAACGCCGCCACGACCTTTCGCGCCAGCACTTCCAGTGCCTTCCCCTGCGCGCTGTGCCGATCAATCTGATCGACCTCCACGCCGCTGAATTCGACCACGTGCTCCTTCTTTCCCGACGCAGCCATGTCGGACAGGCCTATCACCTGCCGGTTGATGCTGACCAGTTCCACATCGTGCGCGCCACAGATAAGCGAAAGGCTCAACGGCTCGCCGTCGACCCACTCCTGAAGGACGGGATTGCGACCGGCCGCCGCGCGCGCGTCGTACTCGGTGCATGCATCGCTGAAATTGTCGTAGACGACCGTGTCCAGACCGCCCGCGCCGTCGTCGGGCTTCACGACCCAGCGCGCGTGCGGATTGTCGCCAGTCGCCATATCGCCGGGTTCGAGCGAGGGCGTCACCGCAATTCCGTGCGCCTCCAGGCACGCCGCTGTCGCGCTCTTGCTCGACGCAATCCTGATGGCTTCCTTCGAGCATCCAAGCCAGCGCACCGAACCAACCGAGTCATGCAGATGCAGCAGCAAACCGTCGCATTCGGGCGCTATGATCCACGCCCGGTCGTGCTGCCGGGCGACACGCGCCACGAAGGCCGTGATCGATTCGCCGGGCAGCGCCTTGCAATGGCTGCGTGCCGGATCAACGGTTTCGAAACGCGAACTGGCGAACGTCACTTCCACGCCGCCGAGGTCGAGCAGATCTTTCACGAGGGCGTCACGCATCGCGCGTCCTTCCACGATGAGCGCGCTAAGATCGAGCAAGCTGGCCTCGCCGGCCAGTGCCGGATCGATGCCGCCGCCGGTGAGATACTCGTACACGAATAACTTGGTCAAGGGTCCCTTCCATGCCGGTGATGCAGGTGATTCCAGTACTCGATCTGCTCGATGGCTTCGCAGTACGCGCGGTGCGCGGCGAGCGCGCCCGCTACAAGCCGATCGAGTCCTCACTGTGCGCGACTAGCGAACCACTCGCCGTCGCGCACGCACTGTTGGCCGCGACAGGCGCCCGCACGCTCTACATAGCCGATCTCGGCGCGATCCTGAAGCAAGGCGATCACGCCAGCCACCTTGCAGCGCTACTCGATTCACTCGATGCGCTCGATGCATTTAGTCACGGCGTCGAAATCTGGCTCGACGCGGGTTTCACCGATTTCCCTTCGATGCAAACGCTCTTCGATCGCATCGACTCCATTCGTTGTGTCCATGGCATTCAGCCACCTCGCCGCGCCACGCTCGTGCCCGTCTTCGGCACCGAGACCCTGCACACTCCCCATGCCCTGCGCGAGGCCGAAGCTGCCGGTCTTGCGCCCCTGCTCTCGCTCGATCACCGCGCTGGCCGGCTGATGTCCGAGCCGTCGGCGGGAGAGCCCGGGCCGGACACATCATGGTGGCCATCGCGCGTGATCGTCATGACGCTCGATCACGTCGGTTCATACGAAGGCCCCGACCTCAACACCTTCGCGGACATTGGGGCGCAAGCCGGCGATCGTGAGCTTATCGGCGCCGGCGGTATCCGCCATGCCGCCGACTTGTCCGCCGCAGCCGAGAGCGGCGCCGCTGCATGGCTCGTGGCGTCCGCCCTTCATGACCGGCGACTCGGTCTCCCTGCCGCCAAACCCTAGGCGAATACACAATATCCATGCCAAGCGGGACGCCTTGCCTTTGCCTGTAATCGTTTGGCAAGGAACTGCAATTGCTGTGCGCGGCGGGTGACACTGTGTTCCAGCGCCGCACATACTGTGCTGCGCAGCGGGGTGCCGTTTAAGGCATGGGCGGACATGTCCGCGGCGGGATGAGTGCCGCGTTGGCTCGCCGTCCACGCCGCATGTGCATCGAATGTGCAAGGAGGCAGGCTTGCGGTGCAACCATCACGCGTGATGCTTCAAAAACCGGCATGGACTTTGCACTAACGGCTTCATGCACCTTTCGTCCGCCTCTTCGTCGAGTGTCGCTCAGCCAAGCGTGCGCGCCGCGGCTTCATCGCCGCTGTCCGCCGCTGTGCCCGCGCCCGCATCCGGCGTGCGCGACTGGACCTGCCCGTTCTGCCCCCTGCTCTGCGACGACATCACGACCATCGTGCACGCCGACGGCGCGCTCGATGCCCCCGATGTGGAATGCCCGCGGCTCACCCAAGCGTTGACGTGGTTCAGTGCGCCCGGTGCAAGCCAGCCCGCTATCGATGATCAGGACACCGACCTGGAATCCTCCCTGCTGCGCGCCGCCGACATCCTCAAAGGCGCATCCCGGCCGCTCTTCGGCGGACTGGCGACCGACGTCGCCGGTGCCCGGGCGCTCTACCCGCTGGCCGCCGGCTGCGGCGCAATCCTCGATCATCTGCACGGCGATGCGATGGCGGCATCGACGGCTGCGTTGCAAGATCGCGGCGCGTTTTTCACTACGCTCTCCGAAGTGCGTTCACGCGCCGACCTGTTGATCATTTTCGATTGCCAGCCGTCGCTGCGTTATCCGCGTTTTTACGAGCGCGTGCTGGGTGGAACGGATCACTCACGCGAGCTGATCTTCGTGGGCTGCGAAGTGGATCCTGCGGCGGATAGCGTTGAAAACACGAGCACGCATTCAATCCTCAAGGATGGCGATCCATACGACATTTTGGCGATCTGGTCCGCACTAACCGAAGGCCGCACAGTGGCGTCGATTGGTGGCAATAACACCATCGCCCATGCGCTCGCGGATCTGGCCGCACGCGTAAGCGCCGCCCGGTATGCGGTAGTCGTGTATGAACCCGCCGCGTTGCCCGGTCCGCATTCGGCGTTGCTGATTGAAGCGGTGAACCGGATCGTCAAGGCCGTTAACCGGACCACGCGCGCCGGCGCACTTGCGCTTGGCGGCGACGATGGCGCGATGAGTGTCAACCAGGCCGTCACGTGGCTATCGGGGTTGCCGCTGCGCACCCGCGTCTCAATGCCCACACGCCTCGCCGATCAACCAGCGCTCGATCACGATTCCCATCGTTACAGGACGCAACGCCTGCTGGCGGCGCATGAAGCCGATGCGCTGTTATGGGTCGCGAGCTTTCAGCCCGAGCCATTGCCAACCGGTCTCGCCGACAACGTCCCAGCCATCGTGCTCGGCCATTCCGCGATGCGATCGATGCTCGGCACGCGCACCGCGCCGACAGTATTTATTCCCGTAGCCACACCCGGCGTAGATAGCAGCGGCCACCTGTTTCGCGTTGACGGTTCGGTGGTCGCCCCGCTGAGCGCCGCACGCGCCTCTGCACTTCCGACGGTCGCGGCCATCGCGGAACGCTTGACCGGCTTGCTCGATTCAAGGAGCCCGCCATGAGCCTGACGCGGCTTAAAGGCGGCACGCTCTACGATCCGGCCAACGGCATCAACGGCGAACGCCGCGACCTGACCATGCGCGACGGCCGGCTTGTCGCGGCCGATCCCGGCGTCCCCGTCGACAAGGAATTCGACGCGACCGGCATGGTCGTGATGGCGGGCGGTATCGACCTGCACTCGCACATTGGCGGCGGCAAGACTAATCTCTCACGCCTGTTGTTGCCGGAGGATCATCGCGGCGGCGCAAATGATGGCGCAACGCTGGATGCAAATGGCCGCTACTTGCGGCTGCCGTCATGCGGTACGTGCGCGCCCGGCACGCTCGCCACGGGGTATCGATACGCGGAGATGGGGTACACCGCCGCCTTCGAGCCCGCGATGATGCCGTCCAACGCGCGCCACACGCATCTGGAAATGGGGGACACGCCGATCATCGATCACGGCGCGTACGTGATGCTCGGCAACGACGAACTGTTCCTGCAGCTTCTCGCGGAGCGCGACAGCTTCGAGCGCCTGCGTGATTACGTCGGCTGGACGATGCACGCAAGCAAGGCGCTCGGCGTCAAGGTCGTGAATCCCGGCGGCATCTCCGCGTTCAAGTTCAACCAGCGCTCGCTGGACGTGGACGAGCCGCATGTGCATTACGGCATCACGCCGCGCGACGTGCTGCGAACGTTATCGCGCGCGCTGACCGAGCTAAGCGTGCCGCATCCGCTGCACGTGCATGCGAGCAACCTTGGCGTTCCGGGCAACATCGAATCGACGATCGCGACCATGGATGCGGCCGACGGCCTGCCCATTCATCTGACGCATATCCAGTTTCATAGCTATGGCGTGGAAGGACCGCGCAAGTTTTCATCGGGCGCGCGCACGATTGCCGACGCCGTGAATGCGCGGCCGAACGTGTCGATCGATGTCGGTCAGATCATCTTTGGGCAGACCGTCACCGCGTCGGGCGACACCATGATGCAGTTCAAGAACGCGCCGCTTGCGACACCGAAGAAGTGGATAGCCGGTGACATCGAATGCGATGCAGGCTGCGGAATCGTGCCGTTCAAATATCGCGAGCAGAGCTACGTAAACGCATTGCAATGGATCATCGGGCTGGAGATTTTCCTGGCTGTCGACGACCCGTGGCGCGTGTCGATGACCACCGATCACCCGAACGGCGGACCGTTCACGAGTTATCCGCACCTGATTCGATTGCTGATGGACAAGCGCTTTCGCGACGAGCAACTGGCGAAGCTGAACCCCGAAGCGCAGGTCGCCAGCGCGCTGCCGGAACTCACACGCGAGTTCTCGCTGTACGACATCGCGATCATCACGCGCGCAGGCCCGGCGCGCTTGCTCGGCCTGAAGGATCGCGGCCATCTGGGCGTGGGCGCGGCGGCGGACATTGCGGTGTATCGGGATCACGCGGACAAGGAACGGATGTTCACGTCGCCGGCGTATGTGTTCAAGGACGGACAACTGGTCGCGCGAGACGGCGTGCTGGTCGCCACGCCCACAGGCGGCATCCACTACGTTTCGCCCGATTTTGATCGCGGCATCGAGAAGACCCTGCGAGCGTATAGCGCGGCGAACCTGGTCGGCAATCCGGTCCACGCGGCCATCAGCGACGACGAAATCTGCGCCTGCTGCCGCGGCGGCAGGTTATTGCCGGTTGCGTGCCTGAACGCCGGAGCGTGAGCCAAGTGAGCCAAGTGAGCCAAGTGAGCGAAGTGAGCGAAAAGCGCACCATGCAGATCAACGACACCCTCATCGACGACACCTTCGCGGAAGCCTTCCCGATGAAAGCGACGCGGCTCGTCATCACCGCGCACACGCCGGTCTGGGCTAACCACGCGGCGCAGTCGCTGACGGGCTTCGCCACGTCGGTTATCGGCTGCGGGTGCGAAGCGGGGATCGAACGCGAACTCGGCCCGCATGAAACACCCGATGGCCGCCCGGGCGTCGCGGTGCTGCTGTTCGCGGTATCGACGAAAGAACTGGCGAAGCAAGTCGAGCGGCGTGTCGGGCAATGCGTGCTGACCTGTCCGACGACGGCGGTCTTCAGCGGTATCGATCCGGCGACAAGCCGCGCCCCTCTCTCCGATAACGCCCCGCTCGGCAGCAGCCTGCGTTTCTTCGGCGACGGCTGGCAGATCAGCAAGATGCTCGGCGAGACGCGCTACTGGCGCGTGCCCGTGATGGATGGCGAGTTCGTCGCCGAAGAGAGCACCGTCACGGTGAAGGCCGTCGGCGGGGGCAATTTGTTGCTGCTCGCCACGGACACCGACGCGGCGCTGCGCGTGGCCGAAAGCGCGGTTCACGCAATGCGGCGCTTGCCGAACGTAATCATGCCGTTCCCCGGCGGCGTCGTGCGCTCAGGCTCCAAGGTAGGCTCGAAATATGCTGCGGCACCCGCATCGACGAACGACGCTTTTTGCCCGACGCTCATCGGCTTGTCGCCGAAAAGCGAACTGGATGCCGAGGTCGGTTGCGTGCTCGAAATCGTGATCGATGGGCTGACCGATAGCGACGTCGGCGCGGCGATGACCGCGGGAATCACGGCCGCGGCCGGACTCGGGCGAGCGGGCGGCGTGCTGCGGATATCGGCGGGAAACTACGGCGGCAAACTCGGTCCCTATCACTTTCATCTTCGCGAGCTTGCGGCCGGCCTGGACGGGAGGCGTGCATGAGCACAACTACGTTGCGGCTCAGGAGCGCGCCCGGGTTTCGTGTGGATGCTGCCGGGTTGCTGCCTTCTGCGCTCACCGCGCTTTCGCCAGCGGAGATCGGACGCATCGTGCTGCCGGCCGGTAACGAGCGTTGCGAGGCTGGCGAACTGTTCGATATTTCGCGTACGGAAGGGGACGGTACGGATCGCGCCGCGCTCGTGATTGAAGGCGATGTGGCATGGCTTGACCGTCTTGGCGCGCATCTCGCTGAGGGTCGTATCGACGTCCACGGTTCCAGCGGCAGCCACACGGGTTTTCGCATGGCAGGCGGCGAATTGCGCATCGACGACGACACCGGCGACTTCACCGGCTGCCAGATGAGCGGCGGCCGCCTGACGGTAGGCGGAAATAGTGGCGACTTTACGGCCGGGCCGCTGCCCGGCGACATGGAAGGCATGACGGGCGGTACGCTGACCATCCAGGGCAACACCGGCACGCGGCTTGGCGATCGCATGCGTCGCGGGGTTGTACTGGTCTGCGGAGACGCGGGCGAATGCGCGGCATCGCGGCTCGTGGCGGGCACGATCGGCATCGCGGGAAAGCTCGCGCCGCACTTCGGCTATGGCATGCGGCGCGGCACGCTGTTGCTGGTTCAGGCGCCCGCCAGTTTGCCGCCGACGTTCACTGCCGGCGGTAAGGGCTTCGATGTCTTCTGGTCGCTTCTCGTCCGCTCGCTTGCCGCCGAAATTGCACCATTTTCGACGCTGAAAGCCAGCTCGCTGCCGCGCCGGTTTACCGGCGATCTCGCGGTGGACGGACGCGGGGAACTGCTGCTCGTCGGATGAAACCAATCGGCGTAATGTGGAGCAACCCGTTGAGCAACCGGTGGAGCAACCGGTCGAACAACGAACGAGCTAAAGCCGGCAAGCGGCGCACATAGAACCTGAAGGAGGCGACCATGAACATTGCGCATTCATCCGCCGCGTCGCCCGACGCGAGCGCAGGCGTGCCGCGTTATTCACCCGCGCAGATCGCGCTGCATTGGGTGATCGGGCTGGCAATCATCGTCATGCTCGGCATTGGCCTTTATATGGTCGGACTGCCGAAGGGCCTCGCTTTCAAGTCGACCCTGATCAACTTCCACAAATCGCTTGGGATGACCGTTTTCCTGCTTGTGCTGATTCGCATCGTGGTTCGCCTGGTTGCAGGCCGGCCTCCGCTTCCTCCGATGCAAGCGTGGCAACGCGCCGCCGCGAGCATGACGCAGGGTCTTTTATACGTGGCAATGATCGTCATGCCGCTGACGGGTTATCTCGGCTCGTCATTCAACAAGTTCGGCACGCGCTTCTGGGGTATCCCGTTGCCCATGTGGGCGTGGGACGATCCCGGCCTGAGGAAAATCTTTTTCACGGTGCACACGGTCTCGGCCTGGATCCTGATCGCGTTGATCCTGCTGCATGTGGCCGGCGCGCTCAAACATCAGTTGATTGACCGAGACCGGCTGATGGAAAGGATGCTGCCGTGACAAGGCCTAATCGAATTTTTATAGAGGGACGCGCTCAGCGTCACGTCGCATGAAAATCAAGGTACTCGGTTCATCGGCGGGCGGTGGTTTTCCGCAATGGAACTGCAACTGCCGCAACTGTGACGGCGTGCGCAACCGTACGCTAAAGGCACAGCGGCGTACGCAGTCGTCCATTGCCGTGAGTGCGAACGGCGAGGACTGGCTGCTGATTAATGCGTCGCCGGACCTGCTGGCGCAAATCGCGGCCCATCCCGAACTCCAGCCGGCGCGACGCGTGCGCGATAGCGGCATTGCCGCCGTCATCACCATGGACGCACAGATCGATCACGTGACCGGCCTGCTGATGCTGCGCGAGCGCGACACCCCGTTGCCGCTGTATGTCACGGACGCCGTCCTGCAAGACCTGAGCACCGGCTTGCCGGTTGTATCGATACTCGCGCATTACTGCGGCGTCGAACGCCATGCTATTCCGCTCGACGGATCTTCGTTTGCCGTTCCCGCGCTGCCGGACATCCGCATTGAAGCGCTGCCGCTGTCGAGCAAGGCGCCGCCCTATTCGCCGCATCGCGAAGCACCGCAGCGTGGCGACAACATCGGGCTGACGTTCATCGATGAACACTCGGGCAAGCGTGCGTTCTATGCGCCGGGCCTTGGTGCGCTGGAACCGCACGTCCTCGAAGCGATGAACGCGGCCGACCTGCTCCTGGTCGACGGCACGCTTTGGACACCGGACGAAATGATCGAACTGGGGCTCTCCAAGAAGACCGCCGCCGATATGGGCCATCTCGCGCAAACCGGCGCGGGCGGCATGATCGACGTGCTCGATTCGATCGAACGTGACGGCGTGCGCAAGGTCCTCATCCACATCAACAACACGAATCCGATCCTGGTTGAAGACGGTCCCGAACGACGGCGGCTCGCAGAACACGGCATTGAAGTTGCATTCGATGGGATGGCATTCGAACTTTAAGCAGCGCTTACAGGAGGCAAGCAAGTGAACGGCCCCACTCCGATGACTAGCAACCACGCGACAGACAACAATACGGACAACACGGCAGCCTGGACTCGCGAAGCGTTCGAAGCCCAGCTTCGCGCGAAGGGCACGGCGTATCACATTCATCATCCGTTCAACGTGAAGATGAACGAGGGCGGCTGTTCCCGCGAGCAGATTCGCGGCTGGGTCGCGAACCGCTTCTACTATCAGATCAATATTCCGCTGAAAGATGCGGCCGTGATGTCGAATTGCCCCGATCGCGAGACGCGCCGGCGCTGGGTGCTGCGCATTCTCGATCACGACGGTTATGGCGACGACGAAGGCGGAATCGAAACATGGGCAAGGCTAGGCGATGCGGTCGGCCTCTCGCGCGACGAACTCTGGTCGCTCGAACACGTGACGCCGGGCGTGAAATTCGCCGTCGATGCCTACGTCAATTTCGCACGCCGCGCGCCATGGCAAGAGGCGGTGTGTTCATCGCTCACCGAGATCTTTGCGCCGCAGATCCACAAGGACCGGCTTGCAACGTGGCCGTCGTGTTATCCGTGGATCGAGCCCGACGGATTGACGTATTTCCGCTCACGTATTTCTCTCGCACAACGCGATGTTGAACACGGCTTGCAGGTCACGCTCGATTACTTCAAAACCCGTGAACAGCAGGAACGCGCGCTTGAGATACTGCAGTTCAAGCTCGACATCTTGTGGTCAATGCTCGATGCCATCGAAAAGGCCTTCCCCCAATGACATCGCCACTGCTCAAGCTCAAGGGAATCTTCCGGCTGCAATGGGAACCGGCGCAGGAAGCGCATGTGCTGCTGTATCCCGAAGGCATGGTGAAGCTCAATCAAAGCGCGGGCGAGATACTCAAGCGCTGCGACGGCACGCGCGATATCGACATGTTGATCACGGACCTGCAGCAAGCCTTCAACGCGCAAGACATTGGCGATGAAGTCCGCTTGTTTGTTGCCGAAGCCGGGCGCCGCGGCTGGCTGGAAACTGCGGAGGCTGCAACATGACTGACATGAGCGACATGAACAAGATCGCGCCGCCGCTGTGGTTGCTCGCCGAGCTGACGTACCGATGCCCGCTGCATTGCGCGTTCTGCTACAACCCCGTGAACTACACCGACCACGCGAGCGAACTGTCCACCGATCAGTGGCTCAGCGTGCTGCGCGAAGCGCGTGCGCTCGGCGCGGCGCAACTCGGGTTCTCGGGCGGCGAACCGCTCGTGCGCGACGACCTGGAAATACTCGTACGCGAGGGACGCCAACTGGGTTTTTACACGAACCTGATTACGTCGGGCATCGGCTTGACGGACAAGCGCCTCGACGCGTTGAAAGACGCCGGGCTCGATCACATCCAGTTGTCGTTCCAGGACTCGAGCCAGGAACTCAACGACTTCCTGAGCAGCACGCGCACCTTCGACCTCAAGAATCGCGTGGCGAAATCGATCAAGGCGCATGGTTTTCCAATGGTGCTCAACTGCGTGCTGCATCGATACAACCTGCCTCACGTCGACAAGATCATCGACATGGCGCTGGCCATGGGCGCCGAGTATCTGGAACTCGCGAACACGCAATACTACGGCTGGGCGCATGCGAACCGTGCCCAACTCATGCCGACCGCTGAACAGTTGAAAGAAGCGGAAGCCGTGGTTGAACGCTACAGAAGCGAGATCGGCGATCGCTGCAAGATCTTCTTCGTCGTGCCGGACTACTTCGAAACCCGGCCGAAGAAATGCATGAACGGCTGGGGCTCGGTGTTCCTCGGCATCGCTCCGGATGGCGCGGCGCTGCCCTGCCACACGGCGCGTTCATTGCCCGGTCTCACCTTCCCGAATGTGAAACAGACTTCGATCCGCGAGATCTGGTATGAAAGCGACGCGTTCAATCGCTTCCGCGGTTTCGACTGGATGAAGGAACCGTGCCGCAGTTGCGAGGAAAAAACCATCGACGCGGGCGGCTGCCGCTGCCAGGCCTACCTGCTGACCGGCGACCCGGCCAGTGCCGATCCAGTCTGCGATAAATCGCCTCATCACGAAGCCGTGATCAACGTGGTACGCCAGGCGGCCGCTCAACACGTTGAACCCGCTCAGCGCGAGCCAAACGAGCAGCCGATCCTGTTTCGCGACGACAGCAATTCGCGCCGGCTGGCGGCCGCGTCCGACGATCACGACCCCAACCATCGCAACGTCACCGATCTTGCGGGAGTCCACAAATGACCATCGCCAACATCAGTGTCCTCCTGGTCGATGACCACGCCGTGGTGCGCGAAGGTTACCGGCGCCTGCTCGAACTGAGTCCCGACGTGAGCGTGGCCGGCGAAGCCGCCGACGCCGCGCAGGCGTACCAGCGTTTCTGCGCATTGCGCCCGGACGTGGTCGTGATGGACCTGGCGTTGCCGGGCGCGAGCGGCATTGAAGCAATGCGTCGCATGCTCGCCCGCGAACCCGACGCCCATGTGCTGATCTTCAGCGTGCACGAAGAAACCATCTTCGTGCGCCGCGCGCTCGATGCCGGCGCGCGAGGTTACGTGACCAAGGCCAGCGCGCCCGACGTCCTCGTCGAAGCGGTCCGCGCGGTCGCGGGACGAGCACGCTACCTGAGCGCGGACGTGTCGCACGCACTCGCGCTGCGGGCCACGTTCCAGGAGGGGCCGCCGGGACGGCATTTATCGGCGAGGGAATTCGAGGTCCTGCGTCTGCTGGTGCAGGGCTATACGCTGCCGAGCATCGCGGAAAGACTCGGCCTGAGCCAGAAGACCGTTGCCAACCATCAATCGGTGATCCGGCAGAAGTTCGGCGCGGACAATGGCGTGCAGCTTGCGCAGATGGCAAACCGCCTGGGCCTTCATTTCGCCGATTTCGCCAACTCGGCGGGTTCGCTGAGTTCGTTCAGCTCCGGCAATCCGGCCTGAACCGGCACGCGCGCGCAAAACAAGAAACCGCTGCCCGGCTGGCTGGCGATATGGAACTCACCGCCGATCGCCTCCACCCGTTCGCGCATGCCGATCAGCCCCAGACCTGCACGCGGTTTTGTCAGATCGATACCCGGACCGTCGTCGGTCATGGTCACCACGATCTCGTCACGCTGCTTGCGTTCACGTTCAGCGTGCGGATCATCCGCAGTCCGGACCAGATAGATTTCCACTCGCGACATGCGCGCGAACTTCGACACGTTCGTCAGCCCTTCCTGCACCAGCCTGTAGAGCGTGATGTTCAGCACATCCGCCAGATCCGAGAATTCGCCGTCTACCGTCAGTGCAAACGACGCCTGCGGCAGACGTTCACGCCAGCTTTCAACGCAATGTTCGAGTGCGCTGGGCAAGCCGAATTCATCGAGTCCGATGGGCCGCAAGCGCCGGATCATGCCTCCTATCTGCCGATACACCGTGCTGGCGCTCTGCATGACCGCCAGCGACAAGCGATGGACTTCGGGCTCGCCTTGCACTGACAGATCGCGGATACGTCCCGCATCCAGCGCGATGGCGTTCAGGTACTGACCGAGTTCATCGTGCAACTCGCGCGCGAGATGGCGGCGCTCGTTTTCCTGCGCCCCGATGCTTTCGCTGGCAAGACGCCGGTTGTCGGCGAGGAGCTTTTCGGCTTGCTCTTCAAGCACGCGGCGATGCAGTAATTCCCGTTGTGATTCCCGATAGCGGCGCCAGGCAAACCACGCCAGGCCCAAGGCGAGCACGACCAGCGTGGGCGGATATTCGTCCATCTGGAAGCGTTCGAACCGGCGCGTGAGGGCGTAGGTCAGCTCGCCGACGTCCAGGCGCATGCAAACCACGGCAGCGATGACCGTAACCGCCAGCACGCAAGCGAGGTCGCGCCACACGCTCGTAGGTGAACTCGCATGAGATGCCGGCGCTGGTGCGGAGGAGTTTGTGGAATCGGGTGGCATGGCTCTCTCATTCTACTCAGCACGCGTGCTTGCGTCGCGTGCAAACCGGGCGGGTTGGGAATGCTTCCCCCTGTAATCGGGAAGACCTCCCGGTTGCACGACACGCATCTTGTGGGACGCTTTCAGTATGGCAACGGCGCGGATATTTGCTGCGCCCGAACGTTATACCGAAGTCATACCGATAACAACACCCAGCAGGAGACGATCATGAGCCAAGCACCCCATCACCCTTCTCGCAGGCCTCCATTCGCTTTGCGCGTGTGCTTCGGCAGCGCGCTTGCCGGCCTCAGCGCCGCGGCCTGGGCGCAAGATGCAGCCTCGCCGCCGGTCGCTGCGTCCGAGCCGAACCTGATCCAACTCGCGCCGGTCGTGGTGGTGGGAACCACCCCGCTGCTGGGTATCGGCACACCGCTCGAGAAGGTGCCGGCCAACGTCCAGACTATCAAGGGCAGCGCGATCGACGCGCAGCATCGTTCGGTGCTCACCGACTACTTCGAGAAGAACGTGGGCAGTGTCGACATCAACGAAGCCCAGGGCAATCCGTCCCAGACCGACATCAACTATCGCGGCTTTACCGCGTCGCCGCTGCTCGGCACGCCGCAGGGATTGTCCGTGTTCCTCGACGGCGTGCGCATCAACGAGCCGTTCGGCGACGTAGTGAACTGGGACCTGATCCCGCAAGCCGCGATCAACACGATCCAGCTGATCCCCGGCTCCAACCCTACCTTCGGCCTCAACACGCTGGGCGGCGCCATTGCCGTCACGACGAAAAACGGCCGCAGCAATCCGGGCGGCGAAGCTGAAGTCTCCGGTGGTTCGTGGGGCCGCAAGACGGCGCAGATCGAGCAAGGCGGCGTGATCGGCCAGAACCTCGACTACTACTTCACCGCGAACACGACCAACGACAACGGCTGGGCCGACCACAATTCCAGCCGACTGCGCCAGGCGTTCGGCAAGCTCCGCTACACCGACGCGGACACCACGATTTCACTGTCCATGGGAGGCGCCGACAACGACCTGCAAGGCTCGCAGACCATCCCCCGCTCCTTCCTCGATAACTACAAGCAGGCCTATACATTCCCGGACCAGAACCAGAATCAGGTCGGATACCTGACGCTGTCGGGCGAGCATTATTTCAGCCCCAACCTGCAGATCAGCGGCAATGTGTATTACCGGCACTACCGGAACGTGAACACCAGCAGCAACACCAACGACGACTTCGGCCAGGTCGATGACGACGGCAATGTCGACACGGTCCAGGCGACCAACGTACAGTCCGTGATCGTCACGGACAGCTACGGCGCGAGCCTGCAAATGACGCTGCTCAACAAGCTGGCCGGGATGGAAAACCAGTTCGTCGCGGGCATGGCGGGCGACTTCGCCAACTCGCATTTCACGCAGGCTTCGCAAGACGCGCAGTTCACCGATTCACGCGCGACCATAGGCCTTGGTCCCTATGAGTCTCAAACCGATGCAAAGACGCGCAACGCGAACTATGGCGTGTATTTCGAGGATACGTTGTCGATCACGCAACAGTGGTCCATGACATTGGCCGGGCGTTATAACTGGTCCAAGTCTGTTATCGGCGATGAAAGCGGTGTGCAGCCGCTGCTTGACGGCAGCCATACATTCTCCCGCTTCAACCCGGCGGTGGGCGTCAACTGGAACCCGACCTCCACGTTCACCGCCTACGCCACCTACAACGAAGGCATGCGCTCGCCGACCGCGATCGAACTCGCCTGTGCCGATCCGGCCGCACCCTGTTCCCTGCCGAACGATTTCATTGCGGACCCGTCGTTGCAACCGGTGATTTCAAAGACCTACGAGATCGGCGCGCGTGGCCAGCTCGGACATGGAACCTCATGGAGCGCGGCACTCTACCGGACCACGCTCGATAACGACATCCAGTTCGTCAGCAGCAACGGCGCAGCCAGCACGCTGGGCTTTTTCCAGAACGTGGGCAAGACGCGCCGGCAAGGAGTAGAACTGGCCGGGCGCACGCAGTTCGGACCACTGGGCGTGGCAGCGAGTTATAGCTACGTAGACGCAACCTATCAATCGACGTGGACCGAAAGTAGTTCCAGCAATTCGAGCGCCGATGCCAACGGCAATATCACCGTCAAGCCAGTCGATCGTATTCCCAGCATTCCGCAGAACACGGTCAAGCTGCGGCTCGACTATGCAGCCACGCCGAAATGGAATGTAGGGACTAACCTCACGTATCGCGGCAACATTTTTGCTCGCGGCGACGAAGACAACCAGGACGTGAACGGGTCGGTAGCAGGTTATTTCCTGATCGACCTCGACACGACCTACAACATCACGAAGCAACTGCAGGTATTCGCCAGCATCACGAACCTGCTTAACAAACGTTATGCAAGTTTCGCGATCCTTGGCGAGAATGACTTCGATGGTCCGAACCACAGCTTCAACGGCGCCAATCCTGCCAATGAACAGTTCCTCGGCATCGGGGCGCCGCGCGGTGCATGGGTAGGGCTGAGGTATGCGTGGAAGTAAATTTTGTTTCGCACCGGGGAGCAACTGTCTCAGCTGAACCCCGGTGCGAACAAGACTGGCGTGCTACTCGATTGACCCTGCGCTGTGCGGATACGTCACGATGCCCCATGCGAGCGGCAATCCTTCAATCTGCTTGACCGGCTGGTAGCTGGTGGCGTCGAAGACATACACGGCGTTCGACCGGCCGCATGCCAGCATCAGCTTCGAGCCGTCGGGCGTGAAGCTGAAGTGCCAGCAACGCTGGCCCACCGGTACATCGGTCAGGTGATCGAAGGTCTTGGCATCGAATACCTGAAGCATCTTGCCGCGCGCCGCCGCGACCATCAGGCGCTTGCCGGCAGGGTCGAACGCGACACCGTAGGGTCCCAACTGCGTATCGACAGTCTTGATCACCTTGAAGCTCTGAGCATCCAGCACGACGAACTTGTTGGTGTTCTCAAGGGTGACCACATATTGCTTGCCGTCAGGCGTTCGCTTGATACCGCGCGGGCGCGATCCATGATCCAGCTTGAGCGTGCGCAGCGGCGCGCCGGTACCGACGTGATACACCGACACCGTATCGTCGCCCTCGTTGGTCACCAGCATTTCCCGGCCATCGCCGGAAAACTCCACGCCTTCCGTCTCGTGCCCGCTCTTCACCGAACGGATCACCCGCAAAGTCTTCAAGTCGACGATCGCGATCTCCGCAGGCGGCTCACTCGCGTCGTCGTCCTTTCCTGCGCCCGGAGGACCGCCTTTATCGGCTCCTGCTGCGGCTCCTGGCCCTCCCGATGCTCCTGATGCTCCCGACACGCCCGGAGGCGGGCCGCCGTCCTCGCCCGGCTCGTAGGTCACGTAGGCGTAGTTACCGTGCACGCGGACAAACTCCGGATTCTTGCCGATCTTCACCCGCCGCAATACCTTGCCGGTGGCTGTATCGACTTCGGACAGATCGCCTGGTTTCTTGTTGGCCAGCAGCAGCCGGCGCCCGTCCGCCGTCAGGCTCAGGCCGCGAGGGCCATCGTCGCCGAACGCGAATGTCTTCGCGAGCGTCATCTGGTCGAGGTCGATCACACCCACCCCCGCCGTCTCGCTCGTTACGTAAGCAGTCGGCGCTGCCGCCCACGCGGCGCTCGCGCCGAACGTGATACCGGTCGTCACCACCGATGCGAGCGCCAGATACGCCGTCGCCTTTTTCAAATGCATGTTCGTCTCCGCCTATTGTTCTTTGCAAGGTACACCGGATGTCTTCGGACGTCGCGGACCCAAAGGCCAACTTAGCCCATCAAGGCGGTACTTGACAACGGATCGGGGCGGGAGATTCTCCCGAAAGCGTCTTTTCGACAGCGCGTCCGCGGGTCTATCGCGTTGCGTCGGGGTCGTCGGCGAGACGATCGACCAGCGCCTCGACGCCGCGGCGCCATGACAAATCCGTGTTGCCGCGGATATCGACCGAGCGCTCGAACAGGGTCTTGCCCGACGTCACGTCTTCCACGCGAAGATTGATGTTGATGATCAGGTTGCTGACTTTCTGCACCCAGCACACGCCGACGCGTTCAACGCCAAGTTTGCGTCCAACTTCCCGCTCGCAACCGTTGCACGCGTTCATATTCTGCGCCGCTGTAAGTTGCGTAATCATGGCGCTCGCGGGGGCGTTATCGGCGACGCGAAAAAGCTGGCGGTCACGCAACTGGGCACGCAGGTCATTGCTGATCAAGACAATGCGAGCCTGTTGCGTGCGGTTGGTATCGGCGTCGTTGTAAGAAGCGTTATCGTCGATAAGCGTGCAGTCGATCACAGCAATCGACCGCGGCGCAGCCATCGCATGCGATCCGGCAGTTGTTGCTGCAAGACATAGCGCGACGCCACGCAGAACGCGCAATGCGCGCCGTGCTCCATGATGTAAAACGCTTGGCAACTGCAGCATGGCTGCTGGTATCCACGAGTCGATGATTCGATCTTCCATGCCGCAACTCCTAGCCAGTCAACGCTCGTTTAGGGCTGGCAGTTGACGCTGAACCGCTCACCGTCTGCGGCCGCTTTGAACGGAAACCCCGCAGGCTCCGCCACGGAAGAAATCGCCACGTCAACAACAGCAACGCAAGCAACGCGGGGCACCAATTAAGATGGGTCGCCGCCGGCTCCCGGTGCATCAACTGCGGATCGAGCATGGCATGGGTCAACGCTTCGGCCCCAAGCAACCGCTGATACTTGAAGCCAATCCGTGACGCCACTGAGGCAAGGTACTCCCCCCGCAGTTGCGATAACTCCTCGTGGCTTTCTGCCGTGGCCGGCTTGCCGGGGATGGTCGGGACCTGGATCACATCGTCGGCGTGCCAGAACCCCACCCTGTTGCCGTTGGCATCGGTCTTTGGAATATTGGCGGGCTGGTCCCCGCCCACGCCGATAAGCCAGCCATGAACCTTCCCGCTGGCTATTTCGCGCACCCGGTCATTCGATGGCAACACAGGGGGCGCTTCCTGACCATCGGTCATGAAGATCACCGCGGTATCCGGCCCGACTTGCTGCGCTGTCCGCACCGCCGAGTAGATGCCGCCCTCGGCCACGCGGCTCCAGTTGGTCCAGCGCATGCGCCCATCGATTTCATTCAACGACGACAGCAGCGTGTCGAAATTGCTGCAGACTTCAACGGGCGGCAACAACAGCAACGTGCGCTGCCCGGTAAACACGCTCCATCCGACCTTCGATCCGCAAGGCAATTTCCCCAACGTTTCGCGCGTGGCGGCACGGGCGAATTCAAGCCGGCTCAACGGCGCATCGCTCGCGCCCACGTCCTCGGTGTCCATACTCTGCGTAATATCGAAGGTGACGATGTAACGCGCGGTATCGCGCGGCAAAATGACAGGAGGCATTGCAAGCGCGGCGATCAGCAACAGCAGCGCGAGCACGATCGGCCACTGCTGCCGGCTGAAGAGGCTTCGTCCGTTTAGGGCAATTTTCACGGCAGATCCTCGGCCTGCGCGCCGCGCAACTTGACGTCGTGCTGCTCCTTGATGTCTGGCTCGTCGGCACTCTCGGTCTCTTCCGGAGCGCGCCATAACGCACGTTCGAGGTTGTAGCGCGTGTCCCAGTCGCCAGGCGCAACGCGCAGCAACTGACGGTATCGTTGCTTCGCCTGTTCCAGTAAAGGCAAGGATTTGACCGGACCGGGATTTCCCTCGCCCGTCGCTTGACGCAGATACATATTGCCCAGGTTAAAAACCGCGGCATGCGCCAACTCGCTGTTGGCGTCGTCTTGTATCAGTGCCTCATAGAGCCTCTGCGCGTCAGCGTAAGCGCCCGCCTTCGAAAGCGCCATCGCACGGGTCAACTGAGCCTCGGGGAGATCGGCGAGATGGGACGACGCGCTCGTCATGACGCCTGCTTGGGCAACAGCCTGACGCACATCTTCAGCATGCTTCATGCGTAATGCACCATCCATAGCCACCGCCGCGCAACCCAGCGCAACCAGTCCAAACGCGATGTGAGCCCAGGAGCGTTTCATGCCCAACTCCTGACCTGAAGCAGATGCAACGCGAGCAGGAACGTGCAGAAGACCAGCGCGGCCGCAAAACAATAAGGACTGCGGTCCTGTCTCGGCAACCGCTCGACAAACGACACCTGATATTTTTGCTGCCGGTTGATATCGTTCATGGCAGCGGCCATCGCATCGGCATCGTTTGCTTGATAGAGGTGATACGGCGACTTCAACGTCAGAAAAAACCGGTGCAGCTCGGCCTCGGCGGAGGTATCGTTCGCGGCGACCGCCCGCAGGTCGGGGCTGTACACGCCACTGCGCAAGTAGATGAAATACAAGTCGATCTGATTGCGCTCAAGGCCTTCTTCTATGTCGCGACGCGCTTGTGCGTCGAGTCTTGCGCCGCCGTCCGAGACAAGTACGATTACCCGATGACCATCGTAACGACGTCCGTCAAATTGTCCGATCGCCGCGCGCAAACCGCGATCGAGCTGCGTGTCCGCCATGCCCCGGCCAATGCCCGTGCCGGCTATCGCATCCTGAATAATCTTGTGATTTTCCGTGAAGCGAATGACCGGTATGGGGCTGATGCCGAACATCATGAATGCGAGCCGGTCGTTCGGACGATCATCGACGAAACGGGTTATTGCGCGGCGAGCGACTTCATTCTTCGACATGCCCCGGGAGTCGATGGGCTGTCGCCCCATGGCGTCGTCCATGCTGGAACTCCGGTCCATCAGGATGAGAATTTCGGCGCCGGTGCCGGTGTGCAGAACCTGCATATTGGAACGGCCTGGGCCCGCGAGACCGATGACTATGGCAAGTATCGCCAGCACCGCGCAGCCTCGCCATATCATTCCGACAGTACGTCCAATCCGATTGACCGGCAGCCATCCAATGTATGAAAAACTCAGCGTATCGCTGCGTCGGCGCAGCAACGGAAGGCACGCGAGCGGCAGTAGGGCGAGCACGTAGGGATGCGCGAAGTCGATAGGGGAAGTCATTGCTGCTGACGCCTCTCCGCGCGATAAAGCGAGCGGCTCAAGTCGAGCAAGGGAAAGTTTTCATCGGCGGAACCCGAAGCAAAGAAACGCTCGCCGGACTGCTGGTAGAAGCGTTCGAGTTGCGGCTGCAGCGCTTGCAAATGCGGTGCTCTTGCAAGCAAGCCCGGCAATGAACCGGCATGCACGACCTGCCCCGCCGTCTCGTTCAATGCACGATGCAGACACAGCCACCCGCGCACGTTTTTATCAGGTTGGGATGACGCAAGGCGCTGCATCTCCATGTATGCGCGGGCAAACGGCAAGCTCGCCGCTTCGCGTGTGTTACGCCATTTCCACCAGCCGAACCATGCGGCAAGCGTTAAAACGAGCAAGCCGAGCGCCCAAAGGGTCTGCCTGCGCAGCGGCGCAATCGCGGGTAGCGGAGCCGGCCGGTCGGGGCGCAGCGATTGGAGCTCGCCCATGCCGAATGCCGTATTTGGCGTGAGCGGACTCACGCTCACCGGCCATTCCGGCACTTGTAGCGATCCCAAAGTCAGGGCGGGGAGAGCAATAGTGATGAGCGTTTGCGGCGCGTTCACGATCTGATAGTCAACGACCATCCATCGCCGCCCTTCTCCATCCGTTTCAATGCGCGGATGGCGGCGCTCGAACCAGATGCCGATGCGCCCAGTCGATGGCGTCGCGGCGGCGCTCGAATCGTCACTGCCTGAACCGGCCGTGCCCGAAGGAAGCAGGATGCGTTGCGAAAGCACATCGCCGACCGTGTAGCCGAATGCGCGCGGTTGCTCAACCGTCGCCGATGAAGGCGCCCCTATCGCAGCGTTTGTCATGCTTAGGATTACTGTCATGATGACCAGGATCGGCGGACGCGCGAATGGGCTCATGCGACCGCTTCCAGGAAGTATCGCGACAACGATTCGGCATTGAATTCACCCTGAAGGTAGAACGGCCGAATCCCGCGCTTATCGAAGAGCCGGTCGATTTCGGCACGCCGCCGCGCGACCGCGTCGCGCCAATCTCGACGAGTTTTTCCTTGCAGCCACAATGTCCGGCGTTCTCCCGTTTCGGCATCGTCAATGGCTAGCAGCGCGCCATGCTCCGGCGGCTCCACTTCCGCGCGGTCCCATACGACCATCGGAATAACGTACGCATGGGTCAACGTGTCGAGTATCTTCGGCAGCCGTTGCAGCGGCCAATGAAAGTCCGAGACAATGAAGACAATGCCCTGCCGCCCGGCAAGTTTCGCGACCGATTTTTCAAGCCCATCGATACCACCTGCCACGCCGGGCGATTGCGCCGCACGGCGCACGGTGGCCGCCATTACGTCGCCTACACCCTGACCATAACGCGCCGGTGAATAGAGTTCCTCACGTTCGGCGGCATCGAACGCGAGCATGCCGACCTGATCGCCCGCACGGAATGCGCTGTACCCCAGCGCGGCGACAAAATCCGCCGCAACGTCGAGCTTGGACTTGATCTGCCCGAAGTGCATCGACGCTGATACGTCGATCACGACATAGACCGGTACGGACACGCGTTGCAGATGAACGCGAACGAGCCACTCGGCGGGAATGGCCCGCAAACTTGCGCGTAAATCGATACGGCGCGGATCCGGATGATCGAAAAGACGCGCGTGCATCGCGAATGCCTGACCCGCGCCGAAGCTCGAACCGGGATGCGATCCGGGTCGCGAGCCACCGGCGCGCATCGGCAACCGGTAGTGAAACTCTGGCATCGCGCTGAGCGTATTCATGATGTCCTCATGAGATTACGGCACCGCGACTCTCGCCATGATCTGCGCGACTAACGCTTCCGCAAGTTCCTGCCGGCGCAGTTCGTAGATTGGCGTGAAGAACACGCGATGCCCAAGCGCGGGCAACAGCACAGCGTGAATATCCTCTGGTACCACATGCGTGCGCCCGGCCAGCCACGCGACCACGCGCGCCGCCCGCAAGAGCGCGCTCATGCCGCGTGGACTCGCGCCAACGAGGATCAGGCGCTCCATGTCGACGCCGTCAAGTGCGATATCGAATTGCTGCGGATTCTCAGTCGCGCGCCAGATGTCGAGCACGTAGCGCTCGATTGTCGCGCTGGCGCTCACGTTGCGTTGAATGCTGCCGCCGATATCGTTCAACTCCGCCCATCGGACCACGCCCGGCGTCACCCGTTCGAGCAACGCGTCGACATCGTGGAAAACAGGATCGAAAACCAGCGCGCGTCTGACTTCGGGATCTGTCGGCGTCGGCATGTTCAGCTCGAACAAAAACCGGTCGCGTGCAGCCGATGCCAGCTCGAACGTTTCCTCGCGCTCAACCTTGTTCCGATCGGCGAACACCGTCATGTGAGGGAAGTGATATTCGCGGTCGAACGCCGAAACGGAACGCTCGGCCATCGCCCGCAGCAGGAGCGACTGGACTTGCGGCCGCGCCCGGTTGATCTCGTTGAAGAAGAACGTGGTCAGGTTTTCGCCGTGACGCAGCAAAGGACCGGGATCGATCCGGGGTCTTCCTTCGGCGTCCACATACGTGTGATAGATGAGGTCACCTGGCATCATGTCGATGGTGCCTTCCACGCGCCCGAAGCCTCCACCAATGGCCCGCGAAAATGCGCGCAGCACGGTGGTCTTGCCGACACCTACGCCCCCTTCCAGCAGCACGTGACCGCGCGCAAACAGCGCGACATTGATCAAGCGGATGATGTCCTGCTGGCCGGCGACGGCGCTTGTGACGCTCAGTTCCACCCGTAACGCACTCTCGCGCCAGTCCTGTAGTTGCTCCTCGAAAGCCATCGGCCAGGTCTCCTGTTGCATCGCGGCACGATGAAAGGAAACAACGCGCCGGAACGAGGGAATGCAAAAGTCGTACCGAGTTTAAGTAGCCGATGAATTATTGTTCGGAGACTTGTCAGTGAGGATTTTAATCAGCCAGTTGTGAGCGACAGAGAAACACACTGTCACAGCAGGCGGGACACGTTGTGTCTGCAATCGGACTTCGTGGGTTGTTAAGGTGGCGGCCACGACCGAGGTTTTGCGCCGTCACGCTTTGCCATCTGAGCGTGAAACGGTCGCTTCCTCCTGCATGGCAAGTGCCGGACCTTGTTGTGCATCGGTTGCCACAACACGATATGTTGTCTTGAAGCCTTGTTGCGTATAACCCGGGTTGGTCGACGACGGCGAGATCTGCACGATACCGGCATTGCTATACATCTTTGAAGCAATCACCATGTTGAAGGTTGGAAAAACGCCCTTCCTGATTCACCAACTCCCGATAGGCTCAACGTATCAATCCATTCCGTAAATCGAAATATGATCCATGACAAGAAATTTGACGCGATCAAGCAGACGCAGGCGTGATGAAGGACGAACGTCGGGAAGGGAGGTTAACCGTTAGGAATCCAAATGCTACCGGAATAATAAACATGATCCCAAGTAGGGTGTGGCCTGTGCCAACAACCCTACGCCGTTGCAAAAGATCACATCATTGAGCTGTGCATCGCAAGAACGCGCTTCAGCTCCAGTCGTCCATATCGTGCTTGATGCTGTGCCGGTTGGCGATCAGCGTGTCGACACTTGGTTCGTTGTTCATCGCCCGCTGAATGGCGAGTTTGGTCGCCTCGTAGTTCGTGCGATACATGTCCTTCTTGTCGAGGTTCGTCTCCGCGGCGCAACGCGGATCGATCCACACGAGACTGATGATGCATAGCTCGTTGGCCTGATCTTTCGGCAAGATGCCCTCGATCAGGCAATCGACTATTGCATCGGCCGTCGCCGACTGCACCACGCCGCCGAATAGCTCGATGGTGGTCATGTCCCTGAGCGTCACCTTGGGGACGATCATCGTGGCAGGACGCACCATCTGATTGCAGGCGCGGATCGCGAACATGGCCGTGTGCCCCTTGCTCTGCGCCATCATGTTGGCGAACGCGTGACCGGCGGGTCCGTCAACACGGCCTAACAGGATTTCGGGCATCGCGTCAGTCACTTGGCCGGGTGCGGCTAACACCGTGGCTTCGCCTGTGCGGAACGTCAAATCGAGATTCATTGCCGACCTCCTTCTTAGTTGGACACCAAGGATTCGTAGCATGCAAGGACGATGCCATTCAATCCGACACGCCCGGGGAGGCATGGCAGTGCGCAACATGTATCGTCTTCGGGACAGAGTGGCAAACACGATTCACGAGGCAAGTGTTCCGGATATGCGGCGCCGCCGGCATTGTCCGTGCCTATTGCTGGCTCGAATGGTCCATCATCGGCGCCTGAGCATCTCTCCGAAGGCACGCAAGTCGCGTGAGGAAGTCGTCACTTCCGTGAGCGAGGCGAGCCGGTTGTGGGAGACGGTCGAGGCGAGCGCAGTGCTGGGCGAGATCAGCTTCATCCTACCGGGACGCGCGGGCCAAAAGGCGCGCGAAGTCACACAGACGTTACGAGCCCAACGCGTGAAGCTACCAGGGGCGAGCGGGCCCACTGTCACCTGCGTGCTGGCGCAGGAAATTGGAGCGCCGGCGAGCATGAGGCCTGTGGTGTGGCGCCTGCTGACGAACCGGGAAGCAGACAACATTGATGCCGTGGTCGAGCTCATCGACTGGTATCGAGCGCGATGGGAGATTGAGATGTTCTTCCATGTTCTGAAGAACGGCTGCAAGGTAGAAGCGCTCCAACTCTCGCAAATCGACCGCGTGGAGCGGGCTCTGGCGTTGTACATGGTGGTGGCATGGCGCATTGCCCGGCTGATGCGTTTGGGCAGGACCTGTCCTGAGATGGATGCCTCGTTGTTCTTCGACGCCTGAGATACGCGGTGCTTTCCTGCTGGCCAAGAAGCCGCGACCAAAAACTCCCATCACACTTAATCAAATCATTCGCCTGAATGCTTCACTGGGTGGTTTTCTGGGCCGTAAGAGCGATGGTGAACCCGGTGCGAAAACCCTCTGGATTGGCATGCAGCGAACCATGGATGCCGCCTCGACCATTCGAGCACTTCGCGAAGACGATGCCTGACTTCTGTATAAGGGCATGGTTTTGAAGGGCTCATGCTGGCTTCTTTCCGATGGAGAAAGCGCACCCTATCGTCTTGTCGAAGGAGACTGCTTTTTACTGACGAGCGGCCGGTCATTCGTGCTTGCCAGCGACCCTTCAATTCCGCCGGTGAATTATCTGGACGCGCTGTCTTACGGTGCGCAAGGCATTGCACGATGCCAGACAGGCGCCGATTGTTTTTTGGTCGCGGGGCATTTTTCGTTGGCGGGAAGTGGTATCGACAGGCTTTTCGAATATCTCCCCGCGGTGGTCCCGGTGAGCGCCGCGTCGAGCGAGGCGTCAGTGCTTCGATGGTCACTCGATTTTCTCGCGCAAGAACTGCGGAACAATCAACCAGGTCATTCGCTGACTGCTGAGCATCTCGCGCACATCATGCTCATTCAGATTTTGCGGTTGCATCTCGCATCAACAAAAACCATGAACCATGGATGGCTTTCCGCGTTGAATGATCCGCAGTTGAGCGCCGCTATCAATGCGACGCACAAGGATATTCGTCATCGTTGGACGGTAATGGACATGGCAGGAATAGCCGGCATGTCCCGTTCGAGTTTCGCCGCGAAGTTCAGGCAGGCGGTGGGAACCACGCCATTGGACTATGTGACTCGATGGCGAATGCAGATCGCCGTCGATCGGCTTACGAATAGGGAAACTAGCCTCGCGCGAATTGCAGATGAAGTTGGCTACGAATCCGAAGCTTCATTTAGCACTGCATTCAAGAAGATCCATGGCTGTTCGCCTAGGGCCTATCGGATCCGTGTCTCGACGGAAAAGCCGGCCTAACAGGATCAGGATCAGGATCACGCTGCGAAGGCCGCGATAGGGACAGTGCGAGACGTGTATGCACGCGTTGCTCCACGCCGACAAACCTGTTCAGCGTGGTGAGTACAGCACAAGTACAACATGTCAGGTCGGTCAGCCCTCTTGAACTAAGCCGTTAAGACTGCCCAGCGTCTACTCGTTAATGCTTTACCCATGCATTAACGATCGGTCACCCGCTTAGAATCTATTGGCGATGACAATTCCAGGCGAAATTGTCATCGCTATCAGCTATTACTGGCCTGCAGCCGGCGATACTACGCTCGGTCGCGCCAGTGAATTGTTGCTCGGCCAAACAGTAGCCGCAGGCGTCGATCCATTAGCGCTATTTTGCGTGCCCGAATTCGACGACGCAGCGGCGTGGCCGCTGTCCGAGTTGGCGTCCCCTGGCGTGCCATAGCCGCCGCCCGTTGCAGCGACCGGCGACGTCACGCTTGGTCGCGCCAGCGAGTTGTTGCTCTGTGCATAAGCGCCGCCTGATAACGTGAGTGCAGCGACGGCCGCGATTAATGTACTGGTTGCCTTGTTCATGACCCCGTCTCCTTAATTGAATTGGAATTTCGACACATACGATCCATTGCCATTGTAGGAAAGCGGTCGCTCATAATTAAGCGCATTCTCCGCAAGGGTGAATTTCTATTTTCGGGGAAATCCCGGCGTTAAGCGCTGATGGGCGAGCGCAATCTTGCCTAGTGCTCCACCATTGAGCGCTGCGTGTCTAGTGACGAGCCAGAAAATTGATTGGGTGCCTGTTTAGAAAATTACCCGTAGAGCGGAACCCCGGTGAGGAAACTTGCAAACGAACTCCCTCTTCATTGACGACAACGCCTAAGCTCGCTTACCGTCCCATGCTTCCCGACTAATAGACAGAGTTGTCGTGTTCCACGTCCGGCCCTTGAACGTTCGATCCCCAATGCGCTCTGCTGTGACAGTCATTCCGACAGCGTTGCATAACTTGATTGCGGCGCGGTTGTCGGAGATCGTCTCCGCATAAATTCGCTCGACGCACAGCGTGCCAAAGCCAAATTCAAGTATTCCGGCAGCAGCCTTTCGAGCTAGCCCGGACCATTGCCATTGCCGGCCAATTTCGCATCCGATGGAAGCATCGCCAGGTGACTCTAAGCGGATGCCGCAAGTACCGACGAGTTCCCCTCCTGACTCCAGGGCAAATTGAAATTTGGTCCTTGGCAGACTGTCGGCTTGTTCGATGAACATCTGCAGCAGTTGGCCCGCACGCTGCTCCGAGGAGTCATCCTCGCTATAGAAACGATGCATTTTCGGATCGCTTCTGAGTTGTTGATATTGGATCAGGTCCGCGGGCCGAAAATCTCGAAGAATCACATTGTTCAACTCTATTCGAATCGCTCCGGTTTCAATTTTGTCCATTACCTGGTCAACTCTATTTTTTTGAACAATTAGCATTGTTGGCAATCTGCGGGCGCTGACGAATGACCGGTTGCGGCCGCTCACCAAAAGCTGATGGGCAATGATCCTGGTGGACGACCGCTTTGCGCATCATCCACCGGCAGTTATTACGACGCCTTTTTTCCAGCCGCAACGCGCGGCACCGTCTTGGACTTACCTGTCACCGGCAAAGTAGCGACGAAAGCATTGATCGCCGAATTTAGCTTCGCGCGGCCGGCTCCATCATGAGCGTGGACGGCCAGGCCGGTAAACAACACTGCGCACATCATCGACAACGCATCGACGTCCACCGACGGCGCGATTTCGCCATCATCGACCGCCAGCTTCATGCGCTTGCAGATCAAGTCGACAATCTGCTTCTGCCGTTTGTGCAGCAGCGCGCGAAGCTCCTTCTGGTCGGCACTCACATTCAGCGCGCCAAGCATCACCATGCAACCGCGTGGCTGCGGACCGCGCGTGAACATTTCAACGCTACGCTTGAGCATCGCGCTGAGCGCTTCCCGGATGCCGCGTGGCCCAGCTAACGCACACCTTGTCGCTTCCCCCTCAAGCGTCCCGTAGAGGTCGATTGCTTCACGAAACAGGTCTTCCTTACTGCCGAATGCGGCGTAGAGACTTGGCGAGTTGATGTTCATGGCGACAGTCAGGTCGCTGATCGCACAACCGTCGAAACCCTTCAGCCAGAACATTTCCATCGCGGATGTCAGCGCGGCCTGGCGGTCGAAGGTTCGGGGCCTGCCGCGCCTCTTCGAAGCTCCTTCATCAACTGAGCTATTCATCATATTTCTCCAAGTCTCCGGTCAGGTCACGATCCTGAATCGCTATTTTGTAACGATCATAACGAAAATCTGGATTCGGATCAATTTTTGAGGTTTAATATTCTGTATCGATCGACACATATATAGGGAATTTATGCGGCGATGGGGCAGTACCGTCGTCGGCACTGCCCTTCCTCAATTGAAATGGAGTTCAAAATGAAACCCGTACTTCGCGCCTTGGTTGCTGCCGCAATCGTAATGGCCTCAACCACCGTCTTCGCGCAGACGGCTCCCGGAGCCAGCCCACAGGCGGCTGCGGCGCCCGCGAAAAACTTCGACGTATTCGTCGACAAGCCAACCGGCTTCGCCTTCGTCAAGCTGCCGGGCGGCTGGAAGTTCGCCGGCAAGGTCAGCCCGAGCGACATGCGGCACTTGCCTTCTACTGTGTTGACGTCGGTCGTCGCCGAGGAACCGGTGCAGATGGCGGACGATCAGCCACGCAAGTAAGCAACTGGTTCCTCACCCGGCGTTTGCATGGCACTCCCAGCCCGAGCTATCGGTAATCCTGACTTAGGTGCTCAACGCGAGCGTGGCGCCTGGACTTTTATTCGCTTCAAGCGGCCAAGGCTAATATTTACGTTGCAACACGAGCGTATAGTCAGGCATCCGTCACGGGGAGAGTCGCAAACATGCACGATCTCGCTACCAAAGAGGCGGATGCGCTGGCGGTTGTCAAAACGTTTTATCGAGGCGCCGCTGAAGGCCGGATCGTGGACTTCGAAAAGTACACCGCTGAGGGCTTCATATTGTTCGTTCCCGACTATCTTCCTTGGGGTGGTCAATATGACAAAGCCGGGTACGTGTCCATTCTTCCCCAGCTGGCAAAGACACTCGATGCCGTGAGGCTGTCGTACGAGAGCCTGACCGTACAGGGTGAACACGTCGTGGCCCTGATCCGGATTGGCGTCCAGGGAACTGACGGATCAATTCTGATTTCCGAGCATTGGGATGTGTCAGAGGGTCAGGCGCATCGGCTACTTGTGGCTTACTTCGATCCAAAGGTGCTGCTGGACAAAGTCGCGTAACGCTTGACCAAGGCGCCACCATCGCTAGGGAGTTTTGATGAATCAGCCCGATTTCTCTGCTCGTGACAAGGTCGTCAAACATAACATCTACGCTTCCGTGAGAAGGCGGGACGGTCTCCCTCAAGAAGCCTTTTCGAATTACTGGCGCGACGTGCATTCAACGCTCTGCTCGCGCTTGCCGGGACTCAACTTCTACGTTCAACAGCACTTCGACCGCGACCATTACGCGAACTCCTGGCCTCTTGCCAATGGTGTTCGCCGGATTGAAGCTGACAGACTGAATCTGGCGATTGCGGAAATTGCATTCGCCAGCCCGTTAGCGGCAAAGTCGCTGTTTTCATCACCAACGCTCAAGGAAGTACTGGGCGAACAGGCGCGATACATCGACGCCATGGGCGTGTATCTCGTGACCGGGTTCTACACGTTCGTCCGTGACGGCCGTCCAACATTAGCTGGCTTGCGAGGAAGCCGGCCTGCAGTACTCACCACCACGTTGGGCGCGGTGAATCAGCTCGACGAGAAAGTCACCGCCAAGTTTGCCCCGCGATAGGCACGCAATCCTTCCAGAGTATTCGAAGCGTTCTGGTGTCCCAGTGCCGTGAGCCGACGTGTTACTTTAAGCCTCATGAAACCTTCCTATCAGCGCGCACCTGAGGGCAACGTCTGGGTATTGATCGCCGCGATCCTTGGCTCGAGCCTCGCGTTTATCGACGGTACGGTTGTCAATATCGCGCTGCCTGCAATACAGAGCGGGCTTCACGCGACCTCGGGAGAACTTCAGTGGGTGGTTGAGTCTTATGCCCTGTCGCTAGCGTCGCTGCTGCTCGTCGGCGGTTCATTCGGCGATAGCTACGGCAGGAAAATGGTCTTCCTGTTCGGTACGGTTTTATTCGCAGCCGGATCGGCATGGTGCGCGTTCGCGGGTTCTATCGAAGGATTGATCGCTGCGCGGACAGTCCAGGGTATCGGTGCCGCTTTCCTTGTGCCCGGCAGCTTGTCACTCATCAGCTCGGCCTACCCGGCAAGCTCGCGCGGACGCGCGATCGGCACTTGGTCGGGATTCACAGCAATGATGGGCGCAGGTGGTCCCGTCCTTGGAGGCTGGCTGGTCGAACACCTTTCGTGGCGATCAGTATTCCTGCTCAACCTGCCGCTAGCGGCAGTCGTCGTGGGCATCGCGCTATGGAGAGTCAATGAAAGCAAAAACGAAAAACTTGATAAAGCACTGGACTGGCCAGGAGCACTCTTAGCATCGATAGGACTCGCCGGAATCACGTACGCACTGATCGAGGCTTCCGAAAAAGCGTCGGGCGTTCTGCTTGCCGGGTCGGTCGGCGTGATAGCACTCATCGCCTTCCTGGTTCGCGAGGCCCGGTGCCGCGCTCCAATGGTCCCATTGGCACTTTTCAAGTCGCGCACATTTGCGGGCGCAAACCTGATTACGTTCTTTCTCTATTCCGGACTGGGGGGAATACTTTATTTCCTGCCGTTCACCCTTATCCAGATCCATCATTATTCTGCGGCCAAGGCCGGCGCCGCGCTGTTGCCGTTGATCCTGATCATCTTCGTGCTTTCACGATGGACCGGCGGACTGGTCGCACGCTACGGCGCGAGAGTGCCACTCACCTTGGGCTCTGTCATCGTCGCTGCGGGATATGCGCTGTTGGCATGGCCTGGAGTTGGCGGTCCGTACTTACACACCTTCTTCGCGCCCGTCATCGTGCTTGGCCTGGGCATGGCGATTTGCGTCGCCCCGCTGACCACGTCGGTCATGAACGCCGTTCCGGAGAATCAGTCGGGAGTTGCATCCGGGGTGAACAACGCGATTTCGCGAGTCGCCGGGCTACTCGCCGTCGCGGTCTTCGGCCTTGTCCTAACAATGCTATTTAATCAATCGCTCGACATGCACCTTGTACCGCTTGGTCTTTCTCAAGCCGCGCAGAACCAGGTGAACGAGCAGCGCGCGCTTCTTGGTGCAGCGGTCAATCCGGACGCCCGCGTGATGGAGGCCGCGCGCGAGTCCTTTGTCTTCGGGTTCCGCGTGATCGTGCTGATCGCATCGGGTCTCGCGCTCGCAAGCGCCATCAGCGCATGGCTTCTGCTTGACCATGAGCCGAAAGGCGGGGCGTCCGGGGGCTTACCTCATTCTCAAGAGACCTGACGCGTGGGCCGGAACAGGATCTTGTTCACGTCCATGTCGTCCGGCTGGTCGATAGCGAAGGCCACCGCCCGCGCGAAGGACTCGACCCAGTCGTCAACCTTCAGACGCCCGAGCAGCGAAAGCGGCATGAGGCCCGCGTCGTTGATCATCACGTCGATACGCCCGAAGGTCTGCACGGCGGTATCGACGAGACGCTTCACATCGTCGAGCACGGTGACATCGGTGGCGACGCCGAGCGCCCGGCGTTCCGTGCGGTTCAATTCATCGGCTAGTTGCTGCAAGCGCTCGATACGCCGCGCGCCGAGTACGACGCACGCGCCACGCGCGCTCAGCAGGCGTGCGGCCGCAAGGCCCAGGCCGCTGCTGGCGCCGGTAATAACGATCACTTTGCCGTTGATCTGGTCGCTCATGAAACCCTCCTGGTGATGATGTGGAACTTGACCGTAGACTTCACGGTGTCAAGCCACTAGCGGGCCAAGCCTTGATCCAGTAGCAAGGACATGTTGATACTGTCCACTCGCAATATTGGGGAGCACTGCGTGCCCATTAGCGAACTTCGCGCAATTGAGACCTTCACGAAGGCCATTGAACTTGGCAGCATCCGGCGTGCGGCGGCGGCCCAGGGCGTCAGTCCTCAGGCCGCGAGCCAGGCGCTCGCGGCGCTTGAAGAGCGGCTGGGCGTGCGCCTTTTGCATCGCACGACAAAGAGCATCGCGCCGCTTCCGAGGGACAGGAGTTTCTCGAGCCCGCGCTGGCCGCGCTGGCCGCACTGGAGCGCGCGGTGGACCGCATTCGCATGGCGAAGGACGATATTGCCGGGCCATTGCGAATCGTCGCCCCGAAGTACTCGTTCCTGCCAATACTTTGGCCTCTCGTTGATGAGTTTTGCCGCCGCCATTCCGAAGTTCAGCCCGATGTCAAACTCGATGACCGGATTGGCAATTGGGTGCAGGACCGTGTGGATGTTGGCTTGCGCATTGGTTCCGCGCCTGAGGACGGCCTCGTTGCTCGGCGTCTTTTCGCCATGCAACTGATCGTCTGTGCGGCGCCGGCCTATATTGCGGCACATGGGGCGCCGAAGTCGATTGAACAGCTGGCGTCGCATCGATGCAGCGTGTTCCGGCAGGCCGAATCCTGCTCTGGCTTCTCAAGGTCGGAGGCGAAGTGATCTCCCACGACTTGCCGCCCGCGTGATTGACCAACGATGCCCAGCTCGAGACCGAGGCGGTGCTGTCGGGTCACGTGATCGGCTTGTTGTCCGGCTTGTCGGCGGCGCCTCTGATTCGTTCGGGGTGGCTTGTGCCGCTGCTCACGGACCACGTTACCGACCATATGAGCGTGCATGTGTACTACGTAAGCCGCGCGGCGCAACCGTCGCGGGTGCGGGCGTTTATCGACTTGACGGTGGAGCGGTTGGCCCAGTCTTCGGACTACGTGCTGGACGCGCGGGAACTGGCGGTGGCGGTGGCGGTGGCGGTGGCGAAGGGGCGTAGGAAGACGCGCCGGCGATGATCCAAGGGAGTTAAGTGCGTTAAGACGCACCTGCTTCGGTGGAATATCGGCGAGCGCCGGATGGAAAAAGGCCCGGACGATGCCGGGCCTTTAAATCGAAGCGGGAACCCCCGTTACCGCCTCGATGATGTTTCTCTCGTAGCTGACCTGTTGCCTCTGAATATTCGTTTTTTTGATCGTTGGGCGCTTTTTGTCGGTCAGCGAGGCCATAATAATTGCGAGTGCTCCGGCGCTATGTGGGCGACCCCACATAGCGCTTACGAATGGTTACACCTGTGGCGTCGCGACCACGTGGGGCTCCGGAGTTGGAATGCGTGGCTGCGTCATGCACCGGTACTCCCCCATCGGATACAGCGTGCCGGGCGCTGGATGCCCTCCCCGATCTGCTCGGCGCAGCGCTGGCAAAAGACAATCGCAAATGCGTGCGGGGCGTTGCCCGGTATAAGACGCACGCGTCTAATTTTCACAGAGCCTCGCATGCGGCTAAGGGCGGGTTCAAGCGAACCCGCCCTTAGATAATGGAACGCCGTTAGTTGCTACAGGGTCGACGTCGATGTCGCTCAGAACAAGGAGTTCGTACGGTTTCGGGGGTATTTTCCGCTCCGGTTCTTAGCGGGTTGGCTGCTCGGTTTGCGCCATTATTTTGGGGGTTACGGCCAAACGAATTTTGGCGGCCTTGTTTTGAGGTGGGTGGCGGCGTGGCTTGACGTGCATACAAATTCGGTGGATGGTTCACGCGGATAGCGCGGGGTGTCCCTTGGGCGGGTTCAATCACTGGTGGCGAAGCGTGTGGGTATCGGTGTTCGGAGAAGGAGGGTTTCACACATCGGTGGTTCTGGCGAGCACCGTGCTTTTCGGGTACCAATGAATAAAAACTGCACGCTGTGGACACTTAATTTTTAGAGAGTTGAAAGCGTTTTCTTTGCTTCGTTTCTTTGTCGCTTTGGACAAAGAAATGACGCGCCGCCACGCGCAGTGGCTAATAGTGATAAAGAAGTCAGCTAACGTATAACCCGCGAAGACCTGGAAAGCAGCAACCCGGCATTGACCCAACCGCTAACCGGATCCCCTCACCCCCCAAGTGCGAACAAAAACCAACTGCGCCAGCGAAGAGATAAGTGACGCGCTGTGGCACCACGCAGACCATTCAAATCGAAAGCGGCAGCGCTTGCAAAACCACCGTCAAGCGAAATGACATCGGCTCGAGACAGCAATAAAAAAACTAGCGAATAGCTGACAGTTGAACGCGATCCACCGCGTTCGCGTAACGTGAAGTGTCGACAATCGTTTCGAGCAGGAGCAATTCCCGATAGTCACACACAGGTGACCTGGAAAGCGGACACTCCGCCACGGCACACTCCCACGGCGATACTTTCCTTCCGGTACGAACCATAAGAAAATGACCGCCATTGCCATAGCAGCAAACGACGAGTTTCAAACGAAGCAGTTGCGCTGCGCCAAGGACCTTGATTAGCAATGAACCGATACGAAACACTTGCCAACGCGATGGCCGCCGAAATTCGTTCGGGCGGCATTGCGGTCGGCTCGCGCATGCCCTCGTTGCGTCAGATCATCGCGCAGCATGGCGTGAGTCAATCAACCGTCTTTCGCGCTTACTATCTGCTCGAAGAATGGGGTCTGGTCCGGGCTCAGGAACGTTCCGGTTACTACGTCGCGCCGGGCGCGCGTGTTACTGCTCCGCGAGCGCCTCGTGCGCCTTCACTAGCCGAATCAAGCAAGGTCGACATCAGCAACCTGGTTTTTTCCGTGCTGGACGCGGCAAAAACGCTGGGCATTGTGCCGTTGGGTTCGGCTTTCCCCTCGCCTAATCTTTTCCCGTTGTCGCGTCTTGCGAAGTCCCTGGCGCAGGCCGCGCGGCTGATGAGCCCGTGGAGTACCGTGGTCGACTTGCCACCGGGAAATGAACATCTGCGACGTCAGATCGCCTTACGTTACATGGGGATGGGCATATCGCAGCCAATTGAGGAGATCGTCATCACCAACGGCGCGCTGGAGGCGTTGAACCTGTGCCTGATGGCGGTCACCCGGCCCGGCGATGTAGTCGCTGTCGAATCGCCCGGCTTTTACGCTGCGCTCCAGGCTATTGAGCGGCTGGACTTGCGGGCCGTTGAAATTCCGGTTGACCCTGTTACGGGTCTCGACCTTGACGCACTCGCCGACGCGATGAAGAAACATCCCATCCGCGCCTGCTGGTTCATGACGAATTTTCAGAATCCGACAGGGGTGACGCTCTCGCTCGAGAAGAAAAAGGCCCTTGTCGAATTGCTCGCGGAGCACGAGGTACCGTTGATCGAAGACGATGTCTATGGCGAGTTGCACTTTCAGCCCGAGTACCCGTTGCCTGCATTGGCATTCGATAAAAAGGGTCTCGTCATGCACTGTAGTTCGTTTTCAAAGACGCTCGCGCCGGGCTACAGGATCGGGTGGACATCCGCGGGACGATTCACCGACAAGGTTCAGCGGCTAAAGTTGATGACGACGTTATCGGCCAGCATTCCGGTCCAGGCCGGTATTGCCGATTATCTTCAGCATGGCGGCTATGACAAGCACCTTCGCAAGTTGCGCGGCGCATTGAACGTGCAGCTAAGCGAAATGGACAACGCTATCCGGCGCTGGTTACCCGAAGGAGTCCGGCGCACGCATCCGGCGGGTGGATACTTTCTTTGGCTCGAACTTCCCGAAGCAATCGACGCAATGGAGTTGCATCGGCTTGCAATTGAACAAGGCATCAGCCTTGCGCCAGGCCCGATCTTTTCCGCCACGCACGCATTCGAGCACTATGTGCGGATCAACTTCGGCCATCCGTGGAGCCCGAAGATTGACGACGCGATTCGCGTACTCGGTGAGCTACTCAAGCACCCGTCGGTACGTGCCAAGCGATGACGCCGCTCCATGCAATCACCGCGTGAAAACTCTTAGTGCGTCACCGTTGAAGCAAGCCGCGCGAGACCAAACAGGAGCGCACCAAACCCGCCAGCCAACCCGATGGCAACCACCGGTAGCAATGGCAGCTTTACCGCCGCCATATCGGCCTGATGCGAAGCACTCTTGCGGACGCCAAAGAAACTCCACAGTACGATTCTCAGCATTCTCAGGAAAGCCATGACTCACCTCTCTCGGTTGACCAATGACAAAACATTTTCATTGATCCCATCATAGAAGGGTCAAGGCGCGCAGAACAGCAGCAGTTGGATGAAGTTTCGTAGCAGCAGAAGAAACTGCTACCCCACATTCGATGTCATCTGCTTCTTGAACCCGGCGCATCGCTCCCTTACCTTAAGCCACTGACCTAAGCGCTGGCGCGTGAGCATTTTCTATCGACGCTCAAGCATTCGCTCACTCATCTAAAACAACACGCTGGCCCAATCGGCAGGGTCGCAGGATAGTCCTGACCATGTATCAATACACCGAATTCGACCGAGCTTTCGTGCGCAGTCGCGCTGCGCAATTCCGCGACCAGATCGAGCGGTGGCAAAGCGGCAAGCTAAGCGAAGACGACTTCCGGCCGCTTCGCCTGCAGAACGGCTGGTATGTTCAACGCCACGCGCCCATGCTGCGCGTAGCAGTGCCATATGGCGAGTTATCGAGCGCTCAACTTCGTGTGCTGGCCCGAGTGGCGCGTGAGTACGATGAACCCGAGGCGGAGGCATACAGGCTCGCATCGGAGGCTCAACGCAAGCTCGGCGCCGTTCACCTTCCCACCCACTACGCTCATTTCACCACGCGCACGAATGTACAGTTCAACTGGATCCCGCTGTCGAAGGCGGCAGACGTGATGGATCTCCTGGCGAGCGTCAACATGCACGGCATCCAGACCAGCGGCAATTGCATTCGCAATATTTCCTGCGATGAACGCGCGGGTGTCGCGCCCGATGAAGTCGCCGATCCGCGGCCCTTCGCAGAAATCATGCGCCAATGGACGACGCTGCACCCTGAATTCGCCTTCCTGCCGCGCAAGTTCAAGATCGCCATGACCGGCGCGACCGAAGACCGCGCCGCCACGGATTGGCATGATGTAGGCCTCCATTTGCTGCGCAATGACACGGGCGAGTTGGGCTTTCGTGTGTCTGTCGGAGGAGGCATGGGTCGCACGCCCGTCATTGGAACCGTCATGCGTGAGTTCCTGCCGTGGAACCAGATCATGAATTACATCGAAGCAGTCGTGCGCGTCTATAACCAGTTCGGCCGCCGCGACAACAAGTACAAGGCACGCATCAAGATCCTGGTGAAGGCCGAGGGCCAGCGCTACATTGATGAAGTCGAGGACGAGTTCCGTCAGATCGTGGAACACGATGGCGGCCCGCACACCATCCCGCAAGCCGAACTGGATCGCGTGAGCGCGTCCTTTCTTCCGCCAGCGTTGCCCAAGCGGCTTGACCATGCCACATCCGCAGATGCACTTGCCAAGCTAAAGGCGCAAGCCGCGCTGCATCCGCAGTTTGAACGCTGGTTGCAACGCAACGTCGCCCTGCATAAAGATCCGTCCTTGCGCATTGTCACGCTCTCGTTCAAGCGGCTTCTTCAGGCGCCCGGCGATGCGTCAGCTGATCAGCTCGATCTGGTCGCCGGACTTAGCGATCGCTTTTCGGCAGGCGAAGCGCGCGTGACGCATACGCAGAATCTGGTGCTCCCGTGGGTCCATGCCGACGACCTGTTTCCGCTTTGGGAAGCCGCTCGCGACGCTGGTCTTGCAAGTGCGAATGTACATCTTCTGACCGACATGATCGCGTGTCCCGGCGGGGACTTTTGCGCGTTGGCGAATGCACGCTCGATTCCCGTCGCCGAAGCTATCACGCAGCTTTACCAGGATCTTGACGAACTCAATGACATCGGAGAAATCGACCTTCATATCAGCGGCTGCATCAACTCGTGCGGTCATCACCATAGCGGCCACATAGGTATTCTCGGCGTCGATAAGGACGGCAAGGAGTGGTATCAGGTCACGCTGGGAGGATCGGACGGTTCGGCCACGAGCGGCGCGGCGCAAGCGGGCAAAGTTATCGGCCCATCGTTCTCGGCGCATGAGGTGTCTGAAGTCATCGACGCAGTGCTGTCGACGTATTTATCCATCAGGCAGAGTATTGGCAGCAGGCAAGAACGCTTCATCGAGACGGTACGACGCGTTGGGCTGGATCCTTTCAAGTCGGCCGCCAACGATGTACGCAAGAGTGAGGAGCGAGTCGCATGACGAGCGCCACGCACCTCAGGCTTCTTACAACATTCGAGCATTCACAGGACGCGAATCAACAGGTTGTATCGCTCGCGAATGATGAAGATCCGCTGACGTTGAAAGACAACATCGAGACTATCGAGCGCATTGAACTTAATTTCCCTCACTTCACTGACGGACGCGCCTACAGTCAGGCGTATCTGCTACGCCGCCGGCTTGGTTTCAAAGGTGACTTGAGAGCGAGAGGCGACGTGCTGATCGATCAACTCGTGCAGATGGAACGGACCGGGTTCTCTAGCGCCGTATTGAAAGAAGGCGTGGATCCATCCGATGCCCAACGTCAGTTCGAACGGTTTCTAGCGTTCTACCAGAGTGATGTTGTGACTGAAACGCCGGTGCTGCATCGCCGTGCCCTGGAACCGCTGAAGTAGATGAGACGGGGCGAAGGCCGGCTTTCTATTAAATGCGGGCGACCATCTGAATGAACGGGCGCGTCTCACAAGAACCTTCCCTGCCATCCGGCTCCTTTACGCGACGATCTTCGCGGGGCATCGAACTGCTCAACCTTACCGCCCGTGTATAGATCTCGGGTCCCCGGAGGGCGCTGCGAACTGAACAACCAGGCTACCGTAGGAAGCTCACACGGGACTTGGATACGAACCTGGCAAATACGCTAACCGGTATTGCTCGCACTCGCTGCTCAAATGAATATTTCTCACATACACGTGAAACTTAATCGTTTTTCAAGGCAAGGTGATGGGCCTAGGATAGAAGCTCGTAAATCCATTTGCGCTTATTGAGGCGCAGCGGGAGGCCCCATGAGTCACGCCCTGTTCGAGATTCCATCGGTTATCTGTATTTTGTTGTTCGTCGGCTTTGTTGTTTTCAGAGCATTCACGTCACCGCTTCCGGGCGAGGAAGAGCGGTCTGACTTGTTTAAAAAACGGCACGATATCGGCCGGTCGCGAGACATGCTTCGTCACGAGTCCAATGAGCTTGGCAACCCAACGCCTCGGCAGTGACGGGTCTGTGGCCGCTCAACTTAGAGGCGGTTTCAAAAAGACCTCTCAGGACTGTTAACTTTATAAACATACTGTTAACCTAGGCCATCGTGACGACGAGACCAAGGAATGGACAAGCCGATCATTGACGATGAGTTATGGAAACGGATCGAACGCTTACTGCCACAGCCGAAGGCTCGGCGCGAGAAGTATCCCGGTCGCAAGCCGGTACCGGATCGCGCAGCATTGAGCGGCATTGTGTTTGTGTTACGCACAGGGCTGCGGTGGCGAGATCTACCCGCCGAAATGGGTTGCGGCTCTGGCGTGACATGTTGGCGCCGCTTACGCGACTGGCAAGAAGCAGGCGTGTGGGATCGATTGCACGAACTACTGCTCGCCGAGTTACGCGCAGCGGGCCAGATCGACTTGTCACGCGTGGTTGTCGATTCGTCTTCCGTGCGGGCTATCGGGGCGGGCCAAAAACTGGGCCGAACCCCGTAGACCGTGCGCGACCGGGCTCTAAGCACCATGTTGCGACCGACGCAAACGGGGTGCCGCTTTCGATCATCTTGACCGGTGCGAATCGCCATGACGTCACACAATTGTTGCCTCTCATCGATGCGATTCCAGCCATCCGTGGCATACGCGGTCGCCCCTTGCAAAAGCCTCAAGTGGTCTTCGCAGATCGCGGATACGACTCCGAAGCACATCGACAGAAATTGCGCGATCGCGGTATTAAGCCTGTTCTCGCCAGGCGCCGCACTGAACATGGCAGCGGACTTGGAAAGTATCGATGGGTAGTCGAACGTACTCACGCCTGGTTCCATAATTTTCACCGTCTACGAATCCGCTACGAGCGACTGGCCAAGATCCATGAAGCCTTCTTGAAGTTCGCTGCTTGCCTAATCTGCTGGAGTACTCTTCAGCGATCTATTTCGGCTTTTTGAAACCGCCTCTTAGTCAATGAGCAATGCACGCTTCGCGAGGCGCCCTGCTATCCTCACGGAAGCTGGGCGCGCCATCAAGGCCCGGTATGTCCCCGCCTCCCAATCTCTTTGGCAGCATCTGTGGCGGTGGCACCTCTCCGCTAAACCGGGCGTGCACGCTGGGCCATGCAACTTATCGATATCGGCGTCAACTTCCACTCAAAGCAATTGCATGGACTGACCGGCAGTCTCATCGAACGCGCGAAAGCGGCGGACGTGAGCGCGATTCTGGCGACAGGTACGTCGATGCAATCGAGTCACGAAGCATTGGCCCTCGCTCACAGTTACCCTGGATATCTCTTTTCGACTGCAGGTGTCCATCCGCATTCGGCAGATGCCTGGTCCGCTGAAATGCTCGACGCGCTGGGTGTGCTATGGCGAGACGAGGTCTGCGTGGCTGTCGGCGAATGCGGGCTCGACTACAACCGCAATTTTTCGACGCCGGCGAATCAACGCCTGGCGTTTGCCGCTCAATTGTCTGCCGCCGTGCAGATCAAGAAACCTCTTTTCCTCCATTGCCGCGATGCGTTCGCAGACTTTCATGCAATGGTGAAAGAAGCGGTTCAGTCCGGCGCCCATGGGGTGGTTCACTGCTTCACCGAGTCAGCCGATGAAGCCCAGGCTTTTGTCGATATTGGGTTGGATATCGGCATCACGGGTTGGGTGACGGATGAGAAGCGTGGCGACGCCCTGCGCTCCGCCATTCCGGACCTGCCGCTCAACAGGCTGCATCTGGAAACCGACGCTCCGTATCTCGGCCCCAAGAATGCCAAAAAGCGTCGGCCGTATAACGAGCCCGCGAACCTGATATGGGTGGCCCGCGCTGTCGCAGAACTGAAAGGCATCAGCGAAGAGGAAGTTGCTCAAGCTTGCACCGAGAATAGCCGGCGTTTATTTGGCTTGCCGTTGTCATCGGAGATCGCCAGGGCTTGAACATCCCCATTGCTTGGACCATCGCATGAACCGCCAAAGAAGCCTTGCAGAAAAACGGCTGCGCGGTCCACCGACGACCGCGTTAAGCCATATGTGAGTAGACTATATCTGGAACGGCGCATAAGATGACTTGGCAACCCACGGCCACCGAGAGGTGGCCGTTAGTTTTGCCGCTCTTTTCTTGTCCCGCAGATGATCCGTGATTTCCCTTCATTGACTAGGCGAACATCGCGAGACATTGGAAATGAATATCGCTAATGACTATAACGGGGACACTCAATGGATCAGACTGGACAAGAAAAAATAGCGTCAGGCAACCAGGGCCGCTGGTACGCCGATCTGACGCCCACGCACTGGCGCGTTCTCAGGGCCAGCTTTTTGGGCTGGATATTCGACGGCTACGAAGCGCTTGTTCTGGTCGTCGTCATTGCGCCAATGCTGCATTCGGTTCTCTCTCCCGCGCAAGCCGCATCCACGCCGGTTTATGCAGGTCTGGTGATCGGGATCACGCTGCTCGGCTGGGGCGTGGGCGGCCTCGTCGGCGGCATTCTTGCGGACTATGTCGGACGCAAGCGCATGATGCTTTGGTCGGTGTTTCTTTACGCGATGTTTTCAGGATTCACTGCGTTTTCCCAGACCTTCTGGACGCTATGCGCCCTGCGCTTTCTTACCGGGCTGGCTATGGGCAGCGAGTGGAGTACGGGGATCGCACTGCTCTCCGAGACGTGGCCTGAACGGGCACGTGCCAAGGGCGCAGGCTTCCTGCAATCCGGCTTCGGCTGGGGCACGCTCATAGCGGCGGTCGTCTGGTACGCGCTTTCATCGGTGCATCCGCTTGGAGAGCAATCCTGGCGGCTGATGTTCGTGCTCGGCGCGCTACCCGCCTTGTTTGTTCTATACATCCGGCGCGGCGTGAACGAGTCGGAACAATGGCAGCGCGCAGTGCGTGAAAAACGCTGGAACGCTACCAGCGGGCTACCCTCCACAGGATCTGCCGGCGCATCCAACCAGCGGCCCTTTACACTTGCACAATTGTTTAACGAGCACGAAGCAAGGAAACGCACGCTGCTTCTGGTGCTGCTGTCGATTGTGACAACCGTCGGCTGGTGGGCCATATCGAGCTGGCTACCCACATTCACGGTCTCGATCGCCAAGGCGCAGGGCTTGCCGGATGCGTTATCGTGGGGTTCCAGGGTGTCGATCATCTACACGGTGGGCGCGATCATCGCTTACTTGCTAGCCGGTTTCATTGTGGATGCTATCGGCCGGCGTGCTTATATATCGCTGACGTTCGTTGGCTCGCTCGTGACGACATTCATCACCTACAAGCTGACGAGCAGCGTTGAAGCCATGATGGTGATTGCGCCGATCAACGGGTTTTTCACGCTCGGCTGCGCCTATGCGTGGATGGCGATATACCCGTGCGAGCTTTTCGCCGTCACGGTGCGTTCAACTGCAATCAGTTTCGTGTTTAACGCGGCGCGGCTGATTGCCTGGGTTTTCCCGATTATCGCGGGGAGCATGATCAAATCGTTTGGCGGCGTTTCGCAGGCGGCAATGGCGCTCGGTTCCGTCTATGTGCTGGGAATCATACTGCCCTGGTTCCTGCCCGAGACGCGCGGACGAGGGATGCCTGATTGAGCCACTGAATGAGAGGATCGCCGGGCGCTTGCCGGGCGTCACGTGCTCGGCTACCAGGATCACGTGACGGTCTCGTCATTCACCGTGAGGTCGCCGACCGTGCGCGCAGTCATGGAGCGACTCTGTTCGCTCGGGCATCGAGCTCTTTGAAAAATGCACGCAACCACATCATCGGTATCTTGTTGGGAGTCTCCATGGCCCCAGGAGAAAACGATGTGCGGAACCCCACCATCTGCTGCAGATACTCACGTGGCGCACGCGTATAAGTCTTCGAAAGCTGCGTCCGCTTTTAAGTAACGGGCAGCTTTCAAAATTCTCGTGCAAATGAACCGTCTCGTTGCCGGCTGAGTGCGGTAACTGCGTGTTACCAATCTCGCAAGCCGGTTTCACTTGTGAACGCTCCCCGCACATAGACTCGCGGTGACTGGACGGAATCCGCGTCCAGCTCTTTCAGGAGCGGTAAATGAGTATACGCAATGTAGTCAGCGCGATGTGGGCCCTGGCATTACTGACGGCCGTCGGCACGGCACACGCAGCAGGATGTCTGAAAGGCGCGGTGGTCGGCGGAGTGGCCGGCCACGTCGCGGGCCACCATGCTGTCATCGGAGCGATGGGCGGCTGCATCGTGGGGCATCACTACGCAAAGGAAAATGAAAAGGAGCGGAACGTAGCCGTGAACCAACGCGCCACAGCCGCGCCGTCTTGATCGCTGACAGCACGTAGCGTGTTGTCGCACGCACAGAACTGCACGCCGTACCCGGTCCAATATACGGATGCGATAGATCGATTACTGCGCTCCCCGCCTTGAGCCGAGAGCGATCGTGTCAGGGGCGTGATCGTGTCAGGGCGTATACGGTCACCACCTCATCATATTGGAGAGACCCATGCTGCGAATCCGTAGCCATCGAGTTACCACGCATTTGGCGGACACAGAGATATGTGCCGAATACTGCGCGCAGACCGGACGTCTTCGCATCCTTAAAGATGGCGCTCTCGTGCGCGAGTGGTTTCCGCCAAATTCTTGGATGGCGATCGCGTCGGTTGCCGGCGCTCGCAATTGGGGAACACGGCCCGATGCGCGTGAGCTTCGCGCGTTGCTGGAAAGTCAGATGTCGCTGCTGCACATTGGCTAGCCGCTTCTGACGTCGATGAGCACGTCGACGAGCACGTCGTTCGGCACGACAGTAAACGAAAAAACGCCCCTCGGATTTTCGTCGCGAGGGGCATTTCCAGGTCAGAACACGTTCACTTACAGCGCAGCATCCTTCAGTTTCTTCAGCGGGCGCACCTTGAGGCGCACCGAAGCGGGCTTCGCCGCAAACCATTTGTCTTCACCCGTGAACGGGTCTTTGCCGAAGCGCTTCTTCTTGGCCGGCACATCTTGCGCGACCACCTTCAGCAATCCCGGCAGGGTGAATTCCTGCGCACCCTTCTTGTGAATCGATGCAAGCACCGTTTCTTCAAGGGCCGCCAACAACGCCTTGGCTGCCTTCGGCTCCACGCCTGAGCGCTCGGCGAGGTGAATCGTCAACGATGTCTTCGTGAACGTATCCTTGATTGGTTTCAAGGGCGTCAACGCAACGGGCTTCTTCACTGCAGGTGCCGCCTTCTTGCTGACAGTTGCCGCTTTCTTCGCAGCGGGCGCTGCCGCTTTCTTTGCAGCGGGAGCCGCGGTTTTCTTGATAGCTGTTTTCTTGGTAGCGGTTGTTGCCATGAATGCCTCTCTTCTAGTCAAAGGTTGCCCAAGGCCTTTGCCTTTGCGCCGTCACCGACTAACGCAAAGGTACAAATTCTCGGGTTGGCGCCAGCGTAACAACACCGACATCAAGACGCAACGTCTGGAGCCATAAATCAAGGGGCTTTTCGCATAATCGTCACGAAAATGATGACCTGTGCGCTGTCTCATGGACGCGAGTCCAGTAAAACCCCACCCCTCAAGGCTTGGAAAGCCCTCGAAGATGGACAAAACAAACAACGGCTGCCCTCTTGGACGGTCGCTGTTTAACAAGAAGCGCTGGCCCACTTCGCATTGAGCAGCCGGTATTGAGCAGCCGGTATCGTGCATCCGAAAATTCACTCACCCGGACTGAAAAGCGCGAACGATTTTTACAGTTGCTACCGTCGTCGTTGGTCGTCTCTGAATAACGTGAACAGCCTATCAGCGCTTTCACACTCTCGACGCTCATGGCATAGTTCGGCCATATTCATTTAAGGAGTTCACTATGCCGACCCTCGAACAGATCCAGGAAAAGATGAAGAAGCTGCAGGTGCAAGCCGACACTTTGATTGCAAAAAAGGCGCAAGCCGCGGTCGATCAGATTCGAAAAATTATGCTGGTGCACGGTCTGACTACCGTCGACATTGAAGCCAAAGCAAAGGCAAAGCGGGAAGCGAAAGCAGCCAACGGGAAGACTCAAAGCGTTAAAACGAAAGTTGCTGGTCTTCTGAATGGCGAGACCCCGCCGAAGTACCAGCATCCGAAGACAGGCGCCACCTGGACCGGCCACGGCCGCGCGCCGGCATGGATTGCCGATGCCAAGGATCGCACCAGGTTCCTGATCGCGAGCGGCACAACCGCTGTTGGCGCTGTGAGCAAAGCGAAAAGCGCAATCCAGAAAGCCTCGCTAGCGACAGGTGCACTCGCTGCTAAAGGACAAGGTAAGGGACAACGCAAGGGACCGCAGCCCGCAAAATATCTCGACCCGAAGACCGGAGCAACCTGGAGCGGACGCGGTCCGGCACCCGCATGGCTTGCAGCATCGAAGGATCGGACCAAGTTTCTCGTTGATGGCGCCAATGCCGGTTCGACAGTCGCGAGCAGCGCAAAGCCAGCAAAAAAAGAAACCGTCGCTAAGAAAGTAGCGAGAAAAGCTTTGGCTACGAAGCCCGCTGTTAAGAAGGCCGTGACCGCAAAGACCAAGAGTGGGAAAGCTGCGGTCAACGCGACGCCGAAGGCACGTGCAAAACGCACACTGACGAAAAAGACATCATCGAAGAGTACGTCTGTGAGTGCCCCGTCAGTGGTTGTCGAAGACCGCGCCGGCTCAACGACCTGAATGTAATTGCCCGGCTTGACCAGCGACAACTCGCCTCGCGCTTGTGACACGCCGGCATGCCGGACGGACGAACGGCACGACGTCTTATCAGGATCACGTATCAAGATTTCGTGACTTGATTAAGGTGTCGTGCGTTGTCACTCAAGGCGATTCCGCAAGCCTCTTCTCCGGTGGTTCGACGCACGGCACAGGCGCAAAGCCCAGCGCTACGATCCGCGTTTCGTGGAGCGATGCGACTCTCGGCCAATACCACGATCAAACGTGGCGACTCGGCTCGGCGCGCACCGAAGTACACTTGGACGCGACTCACCGATCAATGCCCCTCACATGATTCTCGCCAGTACGCTGCGGCAGGATAAGCATGGTGTCGGGGAACGAAATCATGGAAGGTGCGTTTGCCGCATCGTTGTGCCAGCGACCTTGAGAGAAGATGGCGAAAACCTCGCTCACCCTGACCACCGGATGCGTGAGCTTGTTGCTTATATTGAACCCAAGGAAAGATGCACCATTCACCATGACAGGGCTACGGCGATAGACGATCAAACTTAATCGACAAGGCAGGATCTCCCGTCAATCATTCGATGAACGGAACCTGACCGTAGCGGCAAGCAGTTGGTCTATCTATCGCGCCCGTCGCCTGCGCCAAGCCGCCATCATGCGCAGCAGCAGCAAGACCACGACCGCGATACCGGTCCCGCTAGTGACCGGAATGAAAATCGCGAAAAATGGGTCGTATTTGCTTGAGACCTTCCCTAGCCAATATTTCTCGAACAACCCTTCGAGCGTTGCACCTAGAGAGAGCAGGAACAGAACAGTTGCCAAGAGAAGCAATCCTGCAATCACTGCGCTGATAGCACCGCGTGGGGCGACTGTGGGTCGACGGGATACTGATGGTTGCCCGTTGAGCGGAACTCGAGTGGTCATCGTGATTTCGTTTTGTTTGTTCGCGCGGTAACGCGCTGCACCGGTGTATGTTTTACGAGCAATGCCAAAGATTCATTGGCAGATTAACCGGAATAATATTCGAACTCCATCCTGACCGGTTACGAACGACTACCGGCCGGCGAGTCCGCAAAAAAAGCCGGACGCGGTCATGCACGCAATCACCCGCCAACTTTTAATAACGTTGCTTGCTGCAACTCGTCGGCGAACGGTCAGATGGCCGGTGCAACGGAATGATGTTCGTCGGTGATTTTTTGGCGACACACTGACAGGCCCAATAGGTTTGCTCGCCAATCACATGTTTCGTCAACACGCAGTCGTCCGCGCAGTCGTCGCTCTGGCATCCGAATACTGCCTCAACGGCGTTACCCGAATCGAGTACGCACCACACGTTGCACAAACCGCAACGGGAAGACCGGACGATGTCCTTGATCGCCGCAGGATACTCCGAGCGTTCGAGCGCGCGCACGACCGTTTCACCATCCCGCTGAAACACCGTAAGAAGCTTGCCGACGACCTTGACCATGCGTCCCCCTGCGAGAAGGCTATTGTGTATAAATCGATGACACATCGCACCTGAGCGTGCGCGCTACGCAAACAACGCTCAGTGCAGAGGGCACGGGTTCTCGCGGGGAATCTCGGGAAACCTCAAGCGTCGTACTCGCTATCCTGCTGAAGATAGCGCTCACCGTGCTTACCCTTCACGCGCGATGCGTACAAACTGTGGTCACTCCGGAAGATCCTGTTGCGTGTCTCCGTACTATCCCTTACTGCTTATCGTCGAATGCTGGATAGTGTGTTCATCGTTCTCATTTGTACCTATACGTTAGTCGCGATTGCTGAAGTTTCCAATCGGTTAACTTATCGATGGTAACGATCCAGTCATGCCTGCGGTCCACAGTTTCTGCTTGCTGACGAGAACTCCGCGATTCGATGTTGTATTGCGCGGCGATGGACTACCATCGACGAAAGGGCTGGCACGGGTTTCAGTCTCGCCACATGCAATTGCTGCAGCGTGTCAAACGCAACCACTCGATGCCATATAGCGGAGACCTATCAATGGCATTGCAGGAATCTAATTCTGTTGAGGGTCACACGCGCTTATATTTAACTGGAGTAGGCTCGCCAACACGAGCAGTGCTCGTTCAATGTAAGCGACAACATTGCTTGCTGGAGTTGAAGTAATAGCTTGCGCCCAGGGTGATGAACAGCATGAGCCCGCCACGGGATTTCCCGGCAGACCCGCGGGCGCGGGACACGTCGATGCAATGCACCATGAAAGCCTGACGCCCTTAAAGAATAAGTAGTGGGTACGTCCTCTCAAGGAGATAACGCATGTCAAACGAAGCAAAGTGCCCGTTCAATCATGCCGCCGGCGGCGGTACGACGAACCGTGACTGGTGGCCCAAACAACTGCGGGTAGACCTGCTCAGCCAGCACTCCAGCAAGTCCAATCCGCTGGACAAGAGCTTCAATTACGCCGAGGCTTTCAAGAGCCTTGACCTGGCTGCAGTCAAGAAGGACCTTGCCGCGCTGATGACCGATTCGCAAGATTGGTGGCCGGCGGACTTCGGCCACTATGGCCCGCTATTTATCCGCATGGCCTGGCACAGCGCGGGTACGTACCGCACCGGCGACGGCCGTGGCGGCGCCGGGCGCGGCCAGCAGCGTTTTGCGCCGCTCAACAGCTGGCCGGACAATGTCAGCCTCGACAAAGCTCGCCGCCTCCTCTGGCCGATCAAGCAAAAGTATGGCCAGAAGATTTCCTGGGCTGACCTGCTGGTCCTCACCGGCAACGTCGCGCTCGAGACCATGGGCTTCAAGACCTTCGGTTTCGCCGGCGGCCGCGAGGACACGTGGGAACCGGACCTGGACGTCTACTGGGGCAACGAAAAGACTTGGCTAGGCGGCGACGTCCGTTATGGCAAGGGAGCAGCCGGCAAGGACGACGACGGCGGCGTGATCGTAGCCGATGAAGAAAAGCACGGCGAAGAGGCCAGCCGCACCGATAGCGGACGCAACCTGGAAAATCCGCTGGGCGCCGTTCAGATGGGCCTGATCTATGTGAATCCTGAAGGTCCCGATGGCAATCCGGACCCGGTTGCTGCGGCGCACGATATCCGCGAGACCTTTGCGCGCATGGCCATGAACGACGAGGAAACCGTCGCGCTGATCGCCGGCGGTCACACGTTCGGCAAGACGCACGGAGCCGGTCCTGCCGACAATGTGGGTCCGGAACCCGAGTCTGCCGATATCGAGAACCTGGGGCTGGGCTGGAAGAACAGCTTTGGCAGCGGCAAGGGCGGCGACACGATCACCAGCGGTCTGGAAGTCACCTGGACCAGCACGCCAACGCAATGGAGCAACGGCTTCTTCCAGAACCTCTTCGGCCACGAATGGGAGCTCACCAAGAGCCCTGCCGGCGCCAACCAGTGGGTCGCGAAGGATAGCGCTGAAACTATCCCGCACGCTCACGATCCGTCGAAAAAGCTTCGGCCGACCATGCTCACCACTGACCTGTCGCTGCGCCTCGACCCGGCCTACGAGAAGATCTCGCGGCGCTTCCTGGAAAATCCCGATCAATTAGCCGATGCCTTCGCCCGTGCCTGGTTCAAGCTGACGCACCGCGACATGGGACCGCGCGCCCGCTATCTTGGCCCGGAAGTGCCGGCCGAAGAATTGCTGTGGCAGGACCCCATCCCGGCAGTGGATCATCCGCTGGTTGCAGAAGCGGACATCGCTTCGCTCAAGCAGAAGATCCTGGCATCAGGGCTATCCGTCTCGGAGCTGGTGTCGACTGCCTGGGCGTCAGCGTCCACCTTCCGTGGTTCCGACAAACGTGGCGGCGCCAATGGCGCGCGCATCCGTCTCGCGCCGCAGAAGGATTGGGAAGTCAACCAGCCCGAGCAATTGTCGAAGGTGCTGAAAGCGCTCGAAGGCATTCAGGGCGAGTTCAACAGCGCGCAGTCCGGCGGCAAGAAAGTTTCGCTGGCGGACTTGATCGTGCTGGCTGGCGGCGCCGGCATCGAGCAGGCGGCGAAAAAAGCCGGACATGAATTGACCGTGCCCTTCACGCCGGGCCGGGCGGACGCCTCGCAGGAACAGACCGATGTGGAATCCGTCGCGGCGCTCGAACCGGCCGCCGATGGCTTCCGCAATTATCTGAAGGGCAAGTACACCGTTCCGGCCGAGGCTTTGCTGATCGATAAGGCGCAATTGCTGACGCTGACCGCTCCGGAGCTGACGGTGCTTATCGGTGGCCTGCGTGCGCTCAACGTGGGTGCAGGGACGAATGGGAATGGCGCCTTCACCGGCCAGCCGGAAACGCTGACCAACGACTTCTTCCGCAACCTGCTCGACATGAATACGGAATGGCAACCGCTTTCGTCGGCGCGAGATGTGTTTGAGGGACGTGACCGCAAGAGCGGCGAGAGAAAGTGGACCGGCACCCGTGTCGATCTGATCTTCGGTTCGCATTCCCAGCTCCGGGCATTGAGCGAAGTCTATGCGACTGAGGACGCGAAGGAAAAATTCGTCAACGACTTTGTTGCAGCCTGGGTCAAGGTGATGAATCTCGACCGTTTCGACCTCGCTTAAAGGTCGCGTAGGCCCGTCAGGACTTCTGTTCTGACGGGCCCTGCTTGATTACTGTTGCAGATGGTCAGCGGGTGCGTTCGCCCTCGGGCCGCCAGAAAATCCCAATCAAGCTCTGAACATCATGACCGCAGCTGCTAAGCCCGCAAGGTCAACCAGAACAACCGGCATAACGCTCACGCGGCGTTGCACGTATGCGCCCAAGGCCCAAAGTCCGCCGACTATCACAGCGGTCAGCCCCAGCTCCTTCGCATATGAAAGTTCTTCCGCATACCAGAGATAACCGGCCGTAGCGCCCATCATCAGCGCAAATTGCACGGCGGCAAATATCGCAGCGCGGGTGCCAAGCGGCTCTCCGTACAACTGCCTGGCTGCGTCGAGGTCGAACGCTGGCGCGGCGAGTTCTGCCTGAAGGTCCGCACCGGAACCGGAAGGTCGCCAGCCTGGAGGTTTGAGCCAGATGCGCCACTTGTCCGCCCACGACCTCGTTTGACGCGATGCCTGCACGAGCGACCAGTATTCCGCAAAGATTGCCCAGCCGGGATCCCAGCTTCGCAGCGGGGTCCTCGTTCCATAGACGCAAGGCTCCTCTTCCTCCGCGAATGTCCCGAACATCCTGTCCCAGATCACAAACATGCCACCGTAATTCTTGTTGAGATACTGATCGTTGACCGCATGATGCACGCGATGGTTGGACGGCGAAGAGAACACGCGATCGAACCAGCCAAGTTTGCCGACATGTTCGGTGTGAATCCAGAATTGATACAAGAGGACAACAAGCCCGGCAATGCCAAACTGTTCAGGCGGCACGCCTATCACCGCAATGGGCAGGTAAAAGATCCAGCCGATGAGCGCGACGGTACTTTCCTGCCTCAGGGCGGTCGAAAAATTGAAGTGCTGGCTTTGATGATGAACGACATGCGCAGCCCACATGACAGCGCACTCATGCCCGGCGCGATGCAGCCAATAGTCGAAGAAATCGAACAGGACGATGGCGATCAGCCAGCCGTACCAAGTGTCCCAGAACCTGACGTTCGGAGTTCGCCCCAACGCGTTGAACACAAGGATGTACAGACCGATTTGAAAGAGTTGCGTGACTAGCGCCAGCACCTGACTTATCAGGCCCTGACTAAGACTGCTCAGTGCATCGTTCAGCCGATACGTATTACGTTGCCTGAACCAGCCGTAAGCAAACTCGGCCCCGATGAGGACAACAAAAACCGGCAGTATAAAGACGATGATCTTGTCCATTCACAATCTCGGCAAATGTGGCCCCGCCTGAACAAGAAGACGATGCGTCCGGGTTGCGGAGCCAGTGATCAAGCCGGTCTGGCTTGAGAGGCTTGCCGGCGTATCAGAAGGATCGGGAATAGGGCTCTAGATCTGTTGGTTTGGCGAAGGCCGCTGCCAGCCATCGATTGACTCGCATCGTACAGAATCTACGCAGCCACTGCTTGCTAAGCAACAAGATAGCGCGCCAACAACGATGTTTCGTGGTGGATACAACCGAAAAGACAGCGTGAATCGTGCCAAAGCTTCACTTGCCCAACACTTAGATTACGCTTGCATTATCTATGCTTTTTCAGCGCACAAGATCACGGGCATAAGGAGAAGTTCGAGTCGCACCACCACGGATGCTGGTTCGATCCGCGAGGCTTTGGCGGAGTTCAAGGACTCCTAGCGTGTCGCAGTAAGGCGAGAGGAATGAGCAAATACGATTTCATAAGGAAACCTCATGAAACGGGCGAATGAATTTTCTAAGCATTCGACTGCGGCGCATTACCTGAGATAGCGGTAAAGCGCACTGGCGCATTGAATCTACGAATTCGCGCAGCCGATCGGACCGGAGTCGACCTTCTTCGGCACCGAGAGGACGACTTCCTCCCACCTTTTCGACTCGTTCGACGATCTACACGCTTGAGCTTCGCGTCAGCAAGACCACGCTTAGCAGACTTCTTCAGCCTGGCGCACGCGCGGCAGCATCCGGTCGAACTCGCGCTTGACGATGCCATAGCATTCGCAAGCACGCGCTTCCAGGCCGGCGCGATCGAGCACCTTGATACAACCACGGCTGTGATGGATCAGGCCCGCGTCATGCAGCTTTCCTGCCGCTTCCGTGACCCCTTCGCGACGCACGCCCAACATGTCGGCGATCATCTGTTGCGTCACCTGGAATTCGTTGGACGGCGTACGGTCAATCTCAATCAGCAACCAGCGGCACAACTGCTTGCTCAGCGAATGGTGACGGTTGCACGCAGCGGTCTGCGCAATTTGCGTCAGCAGCGCTTGCATGTACAGCATCATCAGGCGGCGCAGGAAATCCGAGCGATTGAACTGCTCGCGCAAAGCGGAGGCGCTCATGCGATACGCAAAGCCCGGGCATTGAACCTGAACGCGCGTCGGCATGGTGTCGCCGCCGGTCAGGATAGGAACGCCGG